>DASVGM010000832.1:0-3534 GCA_036379555.1 Pirellulales bacterium
AACAAATCTCACAACGATCCGTTGATGGTATTCGGTCAAAACATGCCTCATTTTGCGCAGGCCAGTCCAACCCCAAAATCTAGCGTGGACAAGCCACGCCGAGCGCCGCCGTGTATGGCTCCGGCCGAAAGGCCGCGCTCCCCCAAGTTTCGATCTTGACCCATTTCGCCACAGGCGGATACTGGTGCGGCGCGCAAGTAGGGCGGGCCATGCCCACCCTACGTCATGAAAACTAGCAACGCGAAAGGATTCGCCGTTATGCCCGCAAATGAATGCGAACTAGCCGTCAGGCCCGGCCCCGCCCGCGTCCAGCCGCGCGCACCGGGAGACACTCTCACGCCGATCAAGCTGCGCCGCACCCCGGCGCCAGACCATTTTTGGTTGGCGCTGGCCTTTTCGCTGGCCGTCATCAGCATTATTGCCAAGTTGATCTTGCTTCCATTTCCGGTCAGCACGGCGGGCGAGTTTGCCCGCTGGCTGCTTAGGTTGGCGTTGGTCGTCTCCCCGGATGTCTGCTTTTCTGTGGGGCTGGCCGCCACGTTTTGGCTCTTTTCTCTGCCCTGGCGTCATTGGCCCGCCGTGATCGAACGCGCGTGGCGAGCGTTTGGCCTGGTCGTTTTTGGGTTCTGCGCCGTCTACGCCATTGCCAGCGTGCCGATGTTCAAGGTGACCAAGGTTCCTTTTACGGTGCGGCTGTTGTCGTTTGTGGGCGGGCCGGAGGTGATGTGGTCGTCGGCCGGCGAGTATTTTCCGCCCGGCACGATCGCGTTGGTCGTCGCGGCGCCGCTGTTTGTGATGCTGGCGCCCTGGGTCGCGCGGCTCGGTTGGCTGGCGCGAGCGCTGGCGCCGCTGGGGCCGAGGAGCATGGCGGCCTTGTTGGCCCTGGTGGCCGCGGGCGGCGGCATTTGCGAGCGTTACGTGCAAGCTCGCGCCGAATGGGCCGACCCCAATCGCTGGGAACGGCGCATCGCGCAAAGCCCGCATTGGGTGTTTGTCGCGTCGTGCCTGGCCGAATTGGCCAAAGACAAGCCCTTCACCCAGAACTTCGCCTTCGACGAAACCGACGACAGCGATTTTCGCCGCCTGCCGCCGGCCGCCCCGCTGCCGCCGCTGTTGCCGGTCGAAGAGCGACCAAAGAACGTGATTCTGATCGTGCTGGAGTCGATCGGCGCGGAATATTTTGGCGTGCAAGGATCGCGCTTTGACACCACGCCGCATCTCAAGCGACTGGCCGCGGAGCAAGGCGTCGTCTTTGACAATGTTTATTCGCAGGCCGCCTCAAGCTGCAAGAGCTTGCTGACCCTGTCGAGCAGCGTGTTCGACCGGCCCGATTGGCTGCTCATCGTTCGCGATCATCCGCGGTTTGACGTGCCGGCCTTGCCGCTGGTGCTCAAGCAGCATGGCTATCGGACTTGCTACGCGCATTCGGGGGCTTGGGGGTGGCAGCGGCGCGAGCAGTATTTGCAGGAGCACGGCGCCGACACCTTGATCGATGCCACACACCATCGCGGGGCCGAGGTGAACTCCTGGGGCATCGCCGATCATACGATGTTCGCCGACGTGCTCGCCTGGATCGACGCCGATCGCGAGCGGCCGTTTTTCGCTTATGCCTATACCATTGAAACCCACCATCCTTATGTCGCCCCGGCCGAGCACCACGATTTTGGCGTGCAAGACGAGGAGCTGGCCCGGTATCTCGATGGCGTGCGTCACGCCGACACCGAAATCGCCTGGCTGCACGGCGAGTTGGAAAAACGCGGCCTCGCCGACTCGACCTTGATTGTGGTGACGGCCGACCACGGCGAGAGTTTTGGCCAACACAACTTGCGCACGCATAGCTTTGGCATTTACGAGCAGGCGGTGCATGTGCCGCTGGTGATCTTGCACCCCAGCTTGCGCGACGCGCCGCGGCATCAAGCGAGCGTGGGCAGGCACGTGGACGTCGCTCCCACGATTCTCGACTTTCTGAATATTTCGGCCCCGCCGGCCTGGCAAGGCCGCAGCCTGATGCGCGACGACGGCGATCGCCGCGCGTATTTCTTGTCGGTCGGCAATGAAGTGGTGCTGGGGCTGCGCGATGGAAAATACAAATACCACTATTACGTCGATACGCTGCACGAAGAGCTGTTTGATTTAGAACGCAATCCCGGCGAAGACGACAACCTGGCCGATGACGAGCCTGAGCGGGCCAGACAATATCGCAGCCGCCTGGGCGGCTGGGTCGCCTGGCAACGCGAGTTTTTGGCGAAGCACGGGGTACGTTAAAATGAACCAGCCCCGATTCATCTACCAACCACCCGCGATCGAAACCGACCGGCGCGATTCGGCGGCGGTCATTTCGGTCGTCTTCTCGTTCTTCAACGAAGAAGATGTGTTGCCCGAACTGCTGCGCCGCACGCGGGCCATGTTTGAGCGGTTGATCGCCGCCGGCGAAATCGCCGACTATGAATTGCTTTTTGTCAACGACGCCTCCACCGATCGCTCGGCCGAAATCCTTTTGGACGAGATGGAACGCGGCGCGGATATTCGCCTGCTCAACATGTCGCGCAACTTTGGTGTTTCGCCCTGCGTTTTGGCCGGCATGCTGCACGCCGAGGGCGACGCCGTCATCTACATGGACGCCGATTTGCAGGATCCGCCGGAGGTCATTCCCGAACTGATACGCGCCTGGCAGTCCGACCGCCACATCGACGTGGTACACACCGTGCGCCGCTCTCGACTGGGAGAGACGCGCATCAAGCTGGCTCTCACGCGGCTTGGTTATTGGCTGCTGCGCAAGGTCTCCAGCATCGACCTGCCGATGGAGGCGGGCGACTTCAAGCTGCTCTCGCGCCGAGCGGTGAACCTGGTCACGCAGTTTCAGGAGAAGCGGCCGTTTCTGCGGGGGCTGGTTTGTTGGATCGGACTGGGCCAGGCCAAGATTGATTACGATCGCGAGCCGCGCTGGTCGGGCAAAACCAAATTTCACGTGCTGGGCCTGAAGGTCATTCGCAACTTCATCGACTCGGCCTTGATTTCGTTCTCCGACGCGCCGCTCAAACTGGCCACGATTTTCGGGCTACTCTGTTCCGCCGGCGCCATTGCCTGCGCACTGCTCGCGCTGCTTGGCTGGTGGCGCGGCGCGCCGCCGCCGGGTTGGTCCGTTACCTTGATCGCCGTGCTGCTCATTGGCGGCGCGCAATTGACGACGATCGGCATTTTAGGGAGTTACATCGCCTCGATTTTCCTGGAATCGAAAGGGCGACCCAATTTTATTATTCGGGATATGAGAGGAGGCAGGGTTCAGGGTACGAGGGAGGGTTCAGGGTTCAGGGTTCAGGGTTCAGGGGACGCGCAAGCGAAAGCAAAGCCGGATGCGTCCATCGCAGCCGTCATGGGTTCATAATGCAAAATGCAAATCGCAAAATGCAAAATGCAAAATGCAAATTGACGCAGGCGGAAATCCCACTCCTTGTTGCTTGCCGAGAACGGCATCCGAACTCTTCGTTCACCCCATCCCCCATCCCCCATCCCTCATCCCTCATCCCTCATCCC
>DASVGM010000833.1:0-3487 GCA_036379555.1 Pirellulales bacterium
GCAGGCACGGTTGACTACGCGCCGGCCGAGCGCCTTGTGCGGCGCGCGATGCTTGAGTGGCACACCGATACGCTCTGGGCCACACGCGATCACTTGCTGTTCGGAACCACCAGCACGCGCAACCTCGACATTACCAGCTACTATGAAGCGGAATTGGTTTCGCCCGTGGAAGCCGGCGGCGAGGGCGCGAAATGACGCACCTCGCCGGTGTGGCTGGCGAACTTCTTTGCCCGACTTGCTTGGGCGCCTGTTCCGGCGCACGCTCCCCATGTCCGCATTGTGGATTTGATTTGAGTCGGCTCGAAGACGCGCCGCAGTTCAAAGCCTGCCTGGAGCGGGCCGCCGGGCAGGTAAGCAATGGGGCTTGCGGCGGCCCCTGCGCGATGGAAGCGATTGGCGAGCGTGTGATCGTTCGCCGAGCATCGACCGAACGAAGTTTTGGCCGTGATCCCAAACAAGACGTGGTACTGATTCATGCGCGCGTCGCGCCGTTGCACGCCGTGGCCGCGAGCCTGGGCGGGCAAGATTGCTGGCTGGCCGACGCCGGTTCCGCCGAGCGCACGTTCGTCAATCGAGAGCCGATCGTCGCCCGCCGCCTGGCGTCGGGCGATCTGGTGCAGATCGGCCCCTATGGCTGGGTCTTCAACGCGACGCAAGGAATGCTTGAACCCGTCGCCGGCGTCCAGGGGCTCTCGCTTGAATGTGTCGAGGCCGCGGTCGCCGGCCGATTGCATCCCTTCAATCTATCCATCGCGGCGGGCCAACTCATCGCGTTGATTGGCGAAAGCGGCTCCGGAAAGTCGACGCTTGCCAAACTGCTCTGCGATCAGCCGGGGCTGCGCACCGGAGGCAAGGTTTTGGCCGACGGCCGCGATATCCGCGCCGCTCGAGATTGGTTTCGCCAGCGGCTTGGCTACGTCTCTCAAGACGAAGCGGTGCATCGCGATTTAACTCCCTGGGAGGCCGTCGAGTTCGCCTGCCGGTTGCGCGGCGGCGACCCGTGCGACGTCGAAAGCTTGTTGAACCAAGTCGACCTGGGAGAAGACCGCTGGGAACGGCCGATCAGTTCGCTCAGCGGCGGTGAAGCGAAGCGGGTACGCATCGCCGCCGAGTTGGCGAAT
Organism: Pirellulales bacterium; assembly: GCA_036379555.1. GTDB lineage: Bacteria > Planctomycetota > Planctomycetia > Pirellulales > JAICIG01 > DASSFG01. The sequence goes on from DASVGM010000833.1 coordinate 1,122, forward strand.
TTGCCGGGCTTGCTCGTGCTGGACGAAGCCGCCAGCGGCCTCGACTGGGAACGCGAGAAGAGCCTGACGCGGCTCTTGCGAACCTTGAGCCACCGCGGTTGCACCGTCGTCAACGTCACCCACAATTTGCGACAACTCGATGCCTTCAGCCGCATTACCGTGGTACGCGAAGGCCGCATCGCTTTCGACGGCTCGCCCACCCAACTGCGCGGCCTGATTCCGTCGGGCGATCTGTCGGACATTGAGCTGCACACCGTCGGCGGCGATGGTAGCCGGCTTCGTGAGAAGCCGGGGCGTGGTGAGGGGTTACGGCCAGAATTCTTACGAATTCTGCTACGCGAAGTTTTGCGCTTCTGCCGGGGCCGGTGCGCGACGCGCGCCCTAAGCGGCGCGGAGCCGGTTGAAGGCCCTGCGGCGCTGGCGCAAACGCGTTTGCTGCTGACACGCGAGTTGACGATCATGTCAAAGTGGTGGTGCTTGCGCAAGCGGCTGCTGGTGCCGCTCGTGTTTCTACCGCTCTTCTTCGCCGCCGTGCTGGCCTGCGCCGTCAAGCCAGACAACACGACCATGCTCGGCTTCCTGGCCATTCTTTCCTGTATCTGGATGGGCGCCAGCGCGACGCTGATGGCCATTGTCGACGAGCGCGAGGTTTTCGATCATGAACGGATGTTGTTCTTGCGAGTTGGCCCGTATGTCGTCACGAAGACCCTCTTGGGATGGCTCGCGGCGCTGGTGCAAACGCTGGTGTTCGTCGCGTTGTTGACGCTCTTGCGGTTGGCGGCGCGCGGGGCCGACGCGCCGCCGAACGAGCCGCTGGTGTTTCGCGAATGGGCGTGGGCGCTTTGGTGTTTGGTTTTGGTCGGCATGGCCGGAGCGGGCGTGGGGCTTTTGATTTCGGCCGTGGCGGGCCGCCAACGGCCTATCGCCAATTTCCTGTTGCCGTTGGTGATGATCGCCCAGATTGTTTTTAGCGTGCAGATCGCCGCGCCGGACACGGCGAAGGAAGCATTGGAAATCTGCTATGGCGAGTTCCATTTTCACCAGTGCGCTTCAGGCCGCCACGCCCAAGGCCGGCGCGCGGAGCGCTGGTTCGCGGAAACCACTCCGCCATCCGGCGACACCGGCGCCGCGACGACCGCCGGATGGCTCTGCGGCGATTGCAGCATCGATGGTGCGCGCGGCGCCGCGCCTGACCCGGATGATGACCGCCGCCTGGACGCGATGCGGCCCAACCTTTTCGCTTCGCTGGCTTCGTATCTGACGATTTCGCGTTACGGGGACATCGCGCTCAGAAGTTTCGCGTATTTTCCCGCCCACGCTGACGACGCCCGGCGGTTTTCGTATCGCCGCTGGCGCTGGGAAGCGCTGCTGGCGCTGACAGCGTTGACGGTTGGTTTTCCGCTGGCCACCGCCGCTGTATTGTCGCTCTCGAACTTCGGCGGCCTCGGCCGCGCGGCATTGTCAACGCTCAAACGACAGCGTGACGTTTTGTAGGGTGGGCATTGCCCACCACGCCCACCAATAAGCTTCCCATTTTCATTTTGCCCGCAAGCGCCAAATGCCGTTGCGTTCCTGATCGCCGTCGTGAACGGCGATGGTGGGCAATGCCCACCCTACGCTTTCAGCGTGAAAACCTCCGGCCCGACGTGGCTGGTCACGACGCTGCCAAACAGCGTGAAGGCGTTGGCGTCGTACACCACAATTGGCAAAAACTGCCCGATCAGTCGCCGGTGCCCCTCAAAGACGACAATGCGGTCGCAGTTGGTGCGGCCGGTAAGCTGCAGCGTTTCACCTTCATTCGCCTGCTTGCGGCTGGTTTTGCTGGGGCCTTCCACCAGCACGGTCACCTCGCGGCCGAGAAATTCCTGGTTATCTTCTTCGCTAATCGCGTTTTGAATGGCGAGCAATTCGTTGTTGCGGCGACGCTTGATCTCTTCCGGCACGTCGTCGGCGAAGAGGCTGTCGGCCTTGGTTCCCGGCCGCGGACTATACTTGAAGATAAAGCTGTTCTTAAAGCGCGATTCACGCACCAACTCGGCCGTGGCGAGAAAATCAGCCTCCGTCTCGCCGCAGAAGCCGACAATGAAATCGCTCGTCACCGCCGCGTCGGGAACCGTCTCGCGAATGCGGGCGAACATCTCTCGATATTCTTCCACCGTATAACCGCGCTTCATCCGGCGCAGCACGTCGTTGGAACCGCTCTGCGCCGGCACGTGCAAATAATGCGAGCACTTGGGCAAGTCGCGCACCGCCTGCAACAGGTCGTCGGTCATGTCTTTGGGAAAGTTGGTCACAAACTTGATGCGGTCGATGCCTTCGATCGCGTGCAAGCGATCGAGAAGATCGGCTAGCCGCGTGGTGCAGCT
>DASVGM010000834.1:0-3737 GCA_036379555.1 Pirellulales bacterium
GCCTTCACCGGCGCCGAGCGCGACCGCATCGGCCGCTTTGAGGCCGCCGACCGAGGCACGTTGTTCATTGATGAAATTGGCGACTTCGCGTTGCCGGCGCAAGCCAAGCTGCTGCGCGTGCTTGACAACCTAACGGTAAACCCGATCGGCAGCAACGACGAGCGGCGCGTGGACGTGCGGTTGGTCGCCGCCACCAGCCGCAATTTGTCTGAACTGGTCGCGACGGGGGCGTTTCGCGAAGACCTTTTCTACCGTCTCAACGTGCTGACGATCGAACTGCCGCCGTTGCGAGATCGCCACGACGACATTCCGCTCTTGATCGATGCTTTCTTGGCGGAAGCTTCTGAAAAATACGAGCGGCCTGCCCCCACGATTTCCGCCGAATTGAAGCAATTCATGCTCACGTACGATTGGCCGGGCAACGTGCGGCAGTTGCGCAACACGATCGGCAACATGGTGGTGATGTCCAGCGGCGAGCATTTGTCGCTCGACGATCTGCCGGCGTATCTCAGCGGCAACTCCGCGCTGTTGGCCGTGGCGAGCGCTGCGACCGCCAATCGTCTTTGCGATGTCGAGCGGACGGCCATTTTATCCGTGCTCGACCGTTGCGGCGGCAATCGAACGCACGCCGCCGAGGCGCTCGGCATTTCCGTACGGACGCTGCAACGCAAACTGAAAGCTTGGGGGGGTGGCGCACAAACCCATCCGCATCGTTGATGCCGGGGCGGCCTGCCAGGCCGCCAGAGCCGATACTGCTTGCCCGCGTCAAACAAAGACTGTTTTTTTATCCTCCGCGAGGATAAACTATAAAAGGACAAACGGGGATTAAAGACATACCTAAGCCCGGCTTGTGGAGATACTTGGATGAAGGCAAAGTTGCTGGTTTTGGCGGCGGCGGTCTTGTGGATGACGTCGGATGCGTCGGCTTATCGGCGCGGCGGTGGAGGCGGCGGCGGTGGCGCCGGCACCACGGTCTTTGGCAGCGCGATGGCCGGCATGGCGCTCTATACAAGGGCATTAGGGCAATACAACTTGATGACATCCCAGGGCATGGTCAATTACCAGCAGGCATACCAGCACTACATTCAAAATCGCAAACTGGCGGTGCAGACCTATTTTGACATGCGGCGCATGAACGCCAGTTATCGCGCCGAGCAAGCGATGCTGCATCCGCACGCCACGCCCGAGGAAATCGCCGCCTTCAACCAGGCGCGTCTGCCGGCGCCCCTGTCAGACAACGACTTTGACCCAGCGCACGGAGTGATTGCCTGGCCGCCGGTCTTGCAGCGGTCGGAGTTTGACGACAGCCGGCACAAATTGGAAGGGCTGTTCACCGAATGGGCGTCGGATCCGCACGCCGTCGGCCTGGGAACGGACAATTGCCGCGCCATCCACCATGCGGTTGGCGACATGAGCGAGACGCTGCATGCGGAAATCAAGCAGTTGCAGCCCGACGAGTACATCGCCGCCAACAAGTTTTTGCGCAGCCTGGACTATAGCGCGCGATCCGCGCCGGGCACTTCCATTGCCGGCAAATAAGACGTGGCTGCCGGGGCTGAGGTAACTGACGATCTTCCGCGGGCTGGGCGTATTGGCCTCACGCAGAGTATTTAATGAAAGTTCTTGTCGTCGACGATGTGCCCGAGATTTGTCAGTTACACGAACGGCTGGTACGGGTATTTGGCCACGATACGCGTGGCCTGGACGATCCGTATTTGGCCATTGATGAAGTCAAGCATTTCCAGCCGGATGTTGTCTTAGTGGATATTTCCATGCCCGGCCTGGATGGCTGGGAGTTGGCTCGCCGCATTCGGGCCGACCCCGAGATTGGGGCCGTTCGGCTGGTAGCCATTACCGCGCTGGCCAGCCCCGACGACGTTCGGCGCTCGCGTGAGGCGGGTTTTAACGCCCATTATCGCAAGCCTGTGTCGATCGAACAGTGGCAAGACATGCTCGACGTACCGGCCTAGCCTCTTGCCACAGCCAATACTTCACGCGGTCACAATTGAGCAATGATCCGTCACGTCACGGCGAACAAACACGGAGGAACAGCGAACAACAGCGAACAAAGACACCCATCCCTGAAAGAGTATTTGGTGTCAAGGGCCTCCCGGCGATTTTTTGCGAGGTGTCCTCGCTCGATGCGTTTTGCTCGTTAAAATAGGGTTGAACTGGGCGGAGGATAGGGCAACGGTGGGAACCGAGCGTGAGCGCCGACCCAGTGGCCAAGACGAAGGGAGCGCGGTTGAATGCCGCGTGCTTTTCGTCCCGGCCCTTCCCCTTCGGATCGGCGCCAAAGCGATAAATCCACCGTTCCATTATGTACGCGGTTCGCGTCTTCTGCCGCGATAGGCTCGTGGTTGCCGCAGCCTCACGGTTCTGTCTACGGGTTCGATCACATTCGTCCTTTCCTGGCGCGAATGCACTTCAACACATCCCTTCGTGATCACGTCCGCCACGCGGGTGGCCGCGCAGTCGCTCCGCAGGTTTGGCGGCTTGCCGGCCGACGGACACGTAAGTTTTCTTGCGACCGTCTCACCATGATGCGTCGTTCCAATCAGAGTTACGCCCGCATCGACGGCTTGCGCCGCCGAGGGGTCGATGGGTGTCTTTGAACTGACGCATTGGCAATCCAACGGTTCGACTTCAGCGTACTCTATAGACAATAGACGGACGACACGGCGATTGGACCACCCTACCTTGGTTTTGCCGGCGGATGACGCCTTTCGTAATCGGTAGGGTCGGCGTCGAGCGCGCGGCGCAGTCGCGTCAGCGCGCTGGACCAAAACCCGCGCGCGCCACGCACGTAGTCGCGCTCAATCTCCTGCCAGGTGCAACCACGCAGCCGCAGACGAACGACCCGCAATTCGTCCGACGGCAACCGCCGAATGGCCGCGCGCGGCAAGCTTCTCACCCAGACCGATCCCCTGAACCGTGTGACAAGCTAGGTCTATGCCACGGGCGGCGCTAAAACGGTTCTTGAGCAGATGACCCAGCCCGACCCGACCGGGGCAACCAACTACACGATCACCACCTACGGCCACGACGCCGCCGACAATCTGACGTCGATTCTCGACCCGATGTCGCGTTTGCAAACGATCGGCTACGACGCCGACAATCGCCAAATTTCCATCACGCTGCCCAATCCAACGACGGGCGGCAGCGGCGGGCCAACCGAATCGGTCGTTTACAACGCCCTGGGCTTTCCGGTCCAGCAATTCGATTTGGCCGGCAACGAGACCGACAACACCTTCAACTGGCGCGGCCAGGTTTTGACCAGCGAAGGGCCTCCGCCGACACCCGGCGCCGCGCGGCCCGTCGAAACCTTCACCTACAACGCCGATGGTCAGGTTCTGACCGATCAAAACGCGCTCGGCGGCACGACGCAGTACGTTTACAACTCTTTTGGAGAAGTGACTCAAGAAATACTTCCTAGCCCCGGCGGCGGCGCCACGCAGCCCACCCTGCACTGGACTTACGATCCTGATGGCAACGTCGCCAGTTATCAAGACGCCAACGGCAATATATACACGTATACTTACAGCGATCGCAACCAATTGATTCAGGAAAACGCCCCTTCGCCGGACGGCGGCACGACGCCGGGGCCGGTCTGGCCTGCGCAAAAGGCCCGACTTTAACACGATAATGAGCTGCGATTTCATACCGGATTTGTTCCGCACCGCCACCGCCGGGCTTGTCCCGGTGGGAGCGCTGACTGACTGGCTAGAACGAACGTC
>DASVGM010000835.1:0-18742 GCA_036379555.1 Pirellulales bacterium
GAACGTATCGACGTCTTTATCGGCGCTCGTGCCGCCGACCAGCAGCGAGCCGTCCGTTTGCGGCGTGAACGTAGCGCCGCCCGATGAAGTGCTGGCGCTGGGCGCAAGCACGGTCCATTCGATCTTCCGGTTTTTGACGGCTTGTTCCCATTGCGCCTGGGCGGCATCGACGTCGGCGCGCGGCCGGTCAAGCTCGGCGTGAACCGCCGCGATCTGGCCGTCAAGCTGCTTGACCTGTGCCTCTTGCTCGGCGCTGGGCAGCGGCGTTTGCTCCTGGCGGCCGACGGCCCGTTCGTTGACGTCGGCGAAGAACGCGGCGAAACGATAGAAATCGCGCGTGGTGTAGGGGTCGAACTTGTGATCGTGACATTCCGAGCAACCCATCGTGGCGCCCAGCCAGGCCGAGGCGGTGTTGCGCACGCGATCAGCCGAATACTTGGCCGTGTACTCCTTGGGTTGCGCGCCCCCTTCTTCGGTCGTTTGCAAGAGGCGGTTGTAGCCCGAAGCGATTCGCTCCTCGCGCGTGGCGCCGGGCAGCAGGTCGCCGGCGATTTGTTCGATCGTGAAACGGTCGAACCGTTTGTTGTCGTTAAACGCGCGGATGACGTAATCGCGATAGAGCCAGACGGTGCGGTCATTGTCGCTATGGTAGCCGCCTGAATCGGCATAACGCACTACGTCGAGCCAATACTGGGCCATGCGTTCGCCGTAATGTGGCGAGGAGAGCAGCCGATCGACCAATTCCTCGTAGGCGTTCGGCCGGTCGTCGGTCGCAAAGGCGTCGATGTGCGCGGGCTTGGGCGGCAGCCCCAGCAGATCGAGCGAGAGCCGCCGGGCCAGCGTGCGGCGATCGGCCTCGGCGGCGGGCGTCAGGCCGTGTTCTTCATGCCGAAAGGCGATGAACGCGTCGATCGGGTTGCGAATCCAAGCGGGGTTTTTGGCCTGTGGCAACGACGGCCGCTCTGGTTTGACGTAGGCCCAATGCGCGTCGAACGGCGCGCCTTCGTTAATCCAGCGCTTGAACAACTCGATTTCCTGGGCGGTCAGCGGCGGCTTTTTCGATTCCGGCGGCGGCATGCGCTCATCGGGATCGTGCGATGCGATCCGCTCGATCAACGGGCTTTGCTCGGCCTTGCCAGGCACGATCGCCTCGATAATCGCCCCTTCCCGCAGATGCAGATCCAGATCGGCCTTGCGTTGGGCCGCGTCGGGGCCGTGGCAGGCATAGCAACGGTCAGCCAGGAGCGGCTTGATCTGTTCACTGTAATTGACCGGCGGCACAGCGGCGTCGACCGCCTTCAACGGCCGGCATGGCAGAGAGACGAGTGCGAGATAATAGCAAGCGGCGAAACAAGCGGCGGCGCGCGTCGATGGAAGATTCATCGTGGCTTTCTCAGTCGGGCAGGTCGGTTTTTGGCGGGGCTGGCGGCTTGGCCCGCAAGCATGGTTCCACCATCATACCTTGGACGGTGGCCGCAACTCAATCTGCCGTGAGCGCTTGCCAGCCCGGATTATTCATTGGCCCGTAGCCGCCTTCGTGAGAAGTCGGGCCGTCGCATCGAGTTACGGCAGGAATTCTTACGAATTCGTGGTCGCGTGAAGTACGCCCACGGGGGCGCAGCCGAGCGGCAGAGCAAGCGGGCCGACATAAGACGCTCGCGAAGCGAGGCAGTCGGCGGTTGTCGGTTACGGGTCAAGGGCAAATCGCTCGACCGCTGGCTGCTGGAAAAGGTGGCCGTGATCGTCTCGCCGGATACGATTCTGCGCTGGCATCGCGAACTGATCGCCAAGACGTGGGACTACAGCAAATGACGAAAGTCGCCCGGCCGGCCTAAAACCAGTAAGGAAATCGAAGAGCTTGTCTTGCGGATGGCGAAGGAAAACCCGAGCGAGCTGGGGCTACGATCGGATTCAAGGCGCGCTGGCGAATCTCGGCCACCAGATTTCCGACACGACCATCGGCAACATCTTGAAGGAGAACGGCATCGAGCCGGCGCCCGAGCGAAAGAAGAAGACGACGTGGGCGACTTTTATCAAGGCCCACTGGGACGTCTTGGCGGCGATCGACTTTACCACGATCGAGGTTTGGACGACGCGCGGACTGGTGACGTTTTACCTGTTGGGTTTCACTGACAAATTCGTGGATGGTTTTCGCGCCGATGAGCGGGGCGACGTTCGCGTTTTCAAAGGCATGGCCGGGCAAATAAATGATCTGTGAGATGTACGGAAAGGCAATGAACGCTGGCCCGCCTTGACGGGCCAGGGCCAAGCGAATCATTCACCCGTCCGGAACCGGCTATCCCTTGCCTCACTTGCTCGCCAGCCTCGCTGACCGCTACGCGGCCAAATGGTTGTACAGAAACTTGCCAGCTTCGTGGAGTTCCTTGGGAGCAGAACCTGACTCCGCCAGCGCCAGACGCCGGTCATTCTACCAAGCAGAACTCGCTTTCCATTGCCAACCCATTTATTTGCCCGGCAAATGCCTTAAAAAACGCATCGTGGCCCCGCTATCCAGCCAAAACCCACCCACAAATTCTTCCGAGGAGCCACCTGTTGTTCGTGATGGAGTTGAAGACGCGACGCGTGCATTTCGCCGGTTGCACCTGCAATCCCGACGGGCCGTGGATGAAGCAAATCGCCAGGAACCTGACGGCCTTCGATGGCGGCTTTCTGAACGACAAGAAATACATCCTGATGGACCGCGACACGAAGTTTACGGCGGAATTCCGCACGCTGCTCGATGGCGAAGGAACCGAGTGCGTGTTGCTGCCTCCAAAATCCCCAAATTGCAACGCACATTTGGAACGCTTTTTTGGAAGTCTTAAATCGGAATGTGTTGATAAGATGATATTCTTTAGCGAAAAGTCGCTGCGCAATGCCATCAACGAGTTCGTAATCCACTTTCATCATGAGCGCAACCATCAAGGGCTGGACAACAAGATCATCGATCCCGGCCCCGAGGTCGGTCAAACGAGCGGCGAAGTCATGTGCGATGAGCGGCTGGGCGGCATGTTGAACTATTATCATCGGCGAGCCGCCGCTTGACGGTGGCTTCGCCGCCGTCAACCGCCTCGCTTCAAAAAGCCTCTTCTTATCTCCGCGCTACGGCTGCGCGCGCACCGCGAAAAAAGCGGTCATTCCGCCCGACAGCAACTTTCGCACCGATGGTTTTCCGGCCGTTCGGCCCCGACAGAATATTTTGACCCCATGGGTGCTCGCGCGACGCGATTCTTCAGCCGTCCGGCAGCCCGCTCGCCTCGGTTTTTCCGACCTCCGGGCGCGACATATTATTTTCACCCCAGGTTCACTCATCGGGTTCAATCGTCAGGTCAAGCTGCGGAGAACCCCAGTAGATACGCACCTTCGGCTTCAGGCCGTGGAGTTGAGCCGCGCCTTCTGAGGTCACCGACGTTCCAATCAAATGTACACGTGTAAGGCCTGTCATCTTCGCCAGTTGCGGAAGCCCCGCGTCGGAAATCATGCAGAAGTCGAGTACAAGCACCCGAAGCGAGCTAAGGGCACAGAGCGACGACAGGCCCTCGTCCGTGACACGCGTCCTAGCGAGCCACAGTTCCCTCAGGCCGGCAAGCAGGTGCAGATGCTCAAGCGATTTGTCGTCGATTTCGTCACCTGACAAGTTCAGCACCTCAAGTTTCTGCATCGATGAAAGACGCGACAAAGCGGCGCCGGAGATTTTCGTGTCGCGCAGCCACAACACGCGGAGCGACTGCAGGCCAGTGAGGTGACGGACGCCATCGTCGTCTACTGCCGTTTCACTTAAGAATAAGTTCTCCAGGTATGGCAGATCCGCAAGGTACCGCAACGATGCGCCGTCGACCTCGTCGCCTTCCAAGTCTAGGTTCTCCAGTTGCCGCATGGACGAGACGTGCGCCAAACCGGCGCCGGACACGTTCGTGTGGCTCAAATCCAGCTTGCGCATCTCCGACACCGACAAGAGGTGCGACAAACCGTCGCCGGAAATGTTTGTGCGGCTTAAATCCAGTCTGCGCACCGCGTGTAGCTGCGAGAGGTGCGCCAAGCCCGCGTCGGTAAAAGGAGTCTTGTGAAGATCAAGCTCCTCAATCACCGCTAGCGTCCCAATCTCCCCGAGCTGCGCGTCGGTGACGCTAGATTCGCTAAAGTCCAGCGCCGTGACCGTCGGGAAGCATAGGAGTGCCGAAAGTTTTCGATCCGAGATCACCCCGAACATGTTCACGCCGATGACAACATCGCCGCGATTCAAAACGTCGCTCCATCCAAGGCTCCGGCCGCCGGCTATGTAAGGGGGCTCGTCGCTTTGAACAGCGACGGCGACGCCTCCCTCCTGAAGTACACGGAGCGCTGACGCGCGCACCCGATATCGGTGCTCGCGCGAGGCCAAGAACGCCAACGCAACACCGAGAGCCGCAAGCGCCAGCAATAGTGTTTTAAGCTGGTACGTTGGGCGACGCAGACGAAAGAACGGCATAAGGTGGACCTAATAAAGCGCCGCATCCCTGAAAGAGTATTCGGTGTCAAGGGCCTCTAGCCCAGCAAATCCGAAAGATCAACCTTCCATGCCCTTGGGGCGTAAAAGCAGGAACTGGCGATCCGCAGGCGAAAAAAATGGTCGCGAACCCACGCACCGTTTCCATTCAACACTTCGTTCACGATGCCTTCCTCCGGCACGACCGAACCTAAATCCTTACGACCGATTTCGATCCCCTTACGGTCAAACAACCCTACAAAAAAGTCGATTGATCGGAGCTCGAAAGAAAACCCGACTCGTAATCTATACTTCGGGTTCTGGGTGCGCCAACTCTTCTTCGACCAGCGTTCAAAAGTCAGATTATGAACCAATATGGTATCATAGCAATCTTTGAGGCGCTGCGTATCCCACTGCCGAAGTTCCGCGATCCAGAGAAGCGCTGCTTGAACCGCATCCAGGATCATCCGTTTCTTTCCGAGGTCATCTCGCTCGACGTACTCCACGAACGGAAACGGCCACATGGCTAATGCTACGCTCAAAAGCTGCCTCACGCTAGGAGCATTGCCGCCGTTCTCTACGAATCGAAGGCTCACCTTAACGGTATCCGTCGTGGTCACGCTCTTGCGGAGCAAGCCGACGTAGAATTCCGTCATGCAACATGTTTCCCGATGAAACCACCCGACGAAGCCGCCAGGGAATCTTTCGACAATTGCCTTGTCCGCAAAAACGATCACGTCACGCAAATATATTCAAGCACCCCTTCGGTCAAAGCAGAGCCTCAAGGTAAGAGATCCCGATATGTCGCTTGTTTCCGTCAAGTTCGTGGCCCAGGCTTTTCCTGAACATCCCGACCGTTGGTTCCTCCCACTGCAACGCCTTGGACCGGTTGGCCAGATTCTTGACAAGAAGAACAGGGACGTACCTTCCGCCAGCCGCGTTGAGCTTGCTCACCTGACGTACAGCGCGATACGACTGGCCAGCCGCGTTGATTTTGCCGGAGCTGATACCAAACTTGTAGACCTCGCCCGCGGAAACACAGACACTCATACTTTACGGCCGTCGGCGCTAGGGTGCAACTCCTTGGTAACTTGGGCGGCAATTCAGACGTGAGCGGCCTTGTGATTCCGGCTACAATATCGCCCATGCTGAATCAACTTATATTCGTCGCCACGCTCGCTTTCGCACTGACTCCCTCATGGGCGGTCGCGGCCGCGCCCGATTGGACGCAAATCGAAAGGCGGCTGGCCGGCGGCGTGCTGCGCTGGGGAGGCGATGCGGAAGGCGGCGCGCCGTTTCAGTTGCGCGATCCTCAAGACCCCGGCCATGTGATCGGGTTTGAAGTGGAACTGGCCGAGGCGCTCGCCGCCGCCCTTAGTCGCCACATCGAGCGGCCGCTCGCCGCCCAATTCGCGCAGTATGAGTGGGTCAGCTTGCCGTTGGGGCTGGAAAAGGGCGATTTCGACATCATTCTCAGCGGCCTTGAAATTACGGACGATCGCCACGGCCCCCTGCTTTTCTCGCGGCCGTATTACCTTTATGCCGAGCAACTTGTGGTGCGGTCAGACGACCGGCGCATCGCCACGCTCGACGATTGCCGCGACAAACTGGTCGGTACGTTGGCCGGCAGCGCCGCCGACCGCCTGCTGCGGCGCCGTGGAATTGTTCCCGTCGCTTTCGACGGACAGATCGAACCCTATCTCGACCTGGAATTGGGCCGGCTGGACGCCGTGCTGCTTGATTCGCCGATTGTCACTTTTTACGCGGAAACCAATCCGCGGTTGAAGCTGGCGGGCGGACGCATCGCGCCGGGCGGTTATGGCATCGCCGCGCGCCGCGCCGACGCCGAATTGCTGAATGCCCTCAATCTGCTGTTGAACGAATTGATGGAGTCGGGCGAGTTGCAGCGCATCCTCCGCCGCTGGCGCCTGTGGAATGCCGACCAGGCCGAATTGGCTCGCGGTGTGCGAAGGGCGCGGGAACTGCGCGGCTTGGGCTTCGCTGACGCGGGGCAACCGCTGGACGACGCCCCACGGGTGGAAGCCGTCGATCGGAACATGATCGCCGCTTCGGCCCGGCAATGGACGTTCGGCCAATATGCTCCGCTGTTGCTGCACGCGGCCGGCATGACGGTGCTGCTGACGGTATCGAGCATGGCGGTGGCCATGCTGTTGGGATTGGTGGTGGCGGTCTTGCGGCTTTATAGTCCAGCCCCCGGCCGTTGGTTGGCGTTGGCCTACGTGGAGTTTTTTCGCGGCATTCCGCTCTTACTGTTGTTGTTTTTTCTGTATTTTGGCGCCGCTCCACTTTTGGCTCGGCTGGGGTTGCAGCTTGGCGCGGTAGCGGTGGCGGTGCTTGGTTTTGGGTTGAATTACGCCGCCTACGAAGCGGAGATTTATCGCAGCGCCATTTTGGCGATACCGCGGGGGCAGTGGGAGGCGGCGCAGGCGCTGGGCATGTCGGAAAGGCTCTGCTTTCGCCGCATCATTTTGCCACAGGCCATTCGCACGGCGCTCGGCCCCATGACGAACGATCTCGTGGCCTTATTCAAAGACACCAGCCTGGTGAGCGTCATCGCGGTGCGAGAGTTGACCAAAGAGTATTTGATTCTCTCGCGATCGAGCTTAAAATTTGTCGAGCTGGGTCTGCTAACCGCCGCGCTGTACCTGGCGATGTCGATACCGCTGGGCTATTTGTCGCGGTATCTTGAACGTCGCTGGGGATTTGAACGACGTGGGTAGGGCTTTGTCACAGCTAAAATGTCGGGTTGGCGGCCGTAGCCGCCATTCAAGTAGGATGGGCTTCCTAGCCCGTCACCAAGGAAACGCGACGGCCTGGGAAGGCTATCCTCCAGGCGTGTCGAACCCGACATTTTAGCTGTGACAAAGCAGTAGTCCCATGCAGGTTTCATGCCTGCCCGCGAATGCGTGGCAGGATACTATTTTCAACACCCGTAACAAGCAAGGAAACGCCAAGTGCCGACAAACGACGAGCTTTACAACGAAGCGGAAAAACTCAAGGACGGCGGAGATTTGGAAGGCGCCGCCACCAAGCTGAATGAGTTGCTCGCTCAAGACGCGCAATACGCCCTGGCGCATTCCGCCCTGGCCGTCATTTATGGACGAATGGGCCGGCATGCCGAGGCGGTCGAGCATGCCATGAAGGTTTGTGAGTTGCAGCCGAACGATGCCTTCAGCTTTACCGCCCTGAGCGTTACCTGCCAACGCGCCGGACGCATCATGGAGGCCGAAGACGCGATGGCCCGCGCCAGAATGATGCACGGGCGAATGTAAGAGTTCTGGCCGCAAACCACGTTTCGGCGCCGGAGGATGGCCGCACCTGGTTTTCTTAGGCGCTCTAACCCGGATTATCCACCGGCCCGTAGCAGGCTTCGTGAGAAGTCGGGGCGTGGCAGCAGGTTACGGCCAGAATTCTCACGAATTCTGCGGCACCGTCTCAAATCGCTACATGAAGGGTTGACAGTTGTCGCTTCGTTTCGTCGTGGCGGCGTTGGACCGTTGATGCCACCCGCTTGCCGGGTGGAGAATCACGTTAGCCGTCTACACCGGGCATTTGCCACCAGCCCCTTCTCCGATTTTCCGCCGCGTGGCCGCCGAAGGCGGCCAAGCGGCGGAAAATTGGGGGTTTGGGGAAGGCCGCCGGTCTAGACGGCCAACGTGAAAACTCACTCGGGCAAGCCGAGGGCATCTTCAACTACCGGGTCCGCTGAATAATCCGCTCTAAAGACAAACCCTGCCGGCAGGCAACGCCTGCCCGTTGCCCATCTGCGCCTGCACCATCTGCCGATAGCGTCCGCTGGCCGCGAGCAACTCGTCATGCGTGCCCGATTCAACGATCTGGCCGCCCTCCAACACGACGATTTGATCGGCATGAACGATCGTGCTCAGACGATGCGCGATGACAAAGCTCGTGCGGCCTTCAAGCAGCTTCGAGAGGCTCTGCTGAATCAGCCGCTCGCTTTCAGTATCGAGATTGCTGGTCGCCTCGTCCAAAATCAAAATGCGCGGATCGGCCAGCACGGCACGGGCAATGGCCAACCGCTGACGCTGGCCTCCGCTCAATTTGACGCCCCGCTCGCCAATGAGGGTGTCATAGCCGTCGGGCAGTTTTTCGACAAACTCATGCGCATGAGCGATGCGGGCGGCGCGTTCAATTTCAGCTTCGCTCGCTTGCCGCCGGGCATAGCCGATGTTTTCGGCCACCGTGCCGTCGAACAAAAAAATGTCCTGCTCCACCACTCCCAACAGCCGGCGATAACTGTCGACGTCAAGCTCGCGCAGGTCGATGCCGTCGAGCGTGACGCGGCCGGCGCTGGGATCATAAAAGCGGGCCACCAGATTGCAAAGCGTCGTCTTGCCGGCGCCGCTGGGGCCAACCAGCGCGATCATCTGGCCCGGCCCAGCGGACAACTGAATGTCTTTTAGCACCAATTCCTCATGGCCCGGATAGTGAAAGCTCACATCCTCCAGGGCGATTCGCCCGGCAACGTGGCCGCGAACGACCGTGGCGGCGCCGGGCAACGGGGGCATCTCGCCCGGTTCCGCCAGCAAATCGAGCACGCGGTCGAGGCCCGCCAGGCTGCCTTGCAGCGCCGTCGCGCTCTCGGCCAGCACCGCCAGCGGTTCCAGCAGCATCGTCAGGTAGACCAAAAACATCATCAATTCACCGAGCGACAGCCGCCCGCTCATCACCTGCGAGCCGCCATAGAGCAGCAGCCCCGCCGAGGCGAGCGGAATGAGAATGTCCCAAATCACTTCGACGCCGCGCGACCACAACCAGGCGTGCAGTTCTTGCCGGGCCATCAGATCGCCGGCGCGCACAAAGCGGCCGGCTTCGCTGCGCTGGCGGCCGAAGGCGCGGACCACGCGCATGCCGCCAAACGCCTCGGTGGCGTGGCCGTCGATGTCTTGCCGTTGGCGGCGAATATCGCGGTGCAACGGACGAATGCGGCCGATCCAGGTGCGATGGCTATAGAATACGGCTGGCAGCAAGAGCGTCGCCCCTGTGAGCAATCGCCAATCGACATAGGCCAATACGGCCAAACTGCCGGCAAGCT
The DNA here is from genome assembly GCA_036379555.1 of Pirellulales bacterium. GTDB lineage: Bacteria > Planctomycetota > Planctomycetia > Pirellulales > JAICIG01 > DASSFG01. Next base: position 9,543 of record DASVGM010000835.1, read on the forward strand.
GCACCGCCGCTCGCCAGGGATTGTAAAGCATGCTGAACACCAGGTCGCCGATGCCGCCCGCGTCTTCACGCAGAATGCTGGCGACTCCGCCCGACTTGAGTTGATAAACGCGATCGAGCGGCAGCCGCGCGGCGTGTTCAAAGGCCAGCTTGCGCACGCGGGCCTGCACGCGCTTGGTGGCTTGCGTGGCGACCCAGCGGCCCCACAGGTGAATCAGCGTTTGCACGAGCGACACCACCAGCACCCCGACGGCCAGTGCCACCAGCACCTGCCGCCGGTCGTGCGCGGCGGCGAGCCAGGTCAGCCAGCGACTGGTGATGGGTTGATCGCCCAGCACGTTGTCGATGACGATTTTGGTGGCGGCCGGCGGCAGTAGCTTCAGCAGCGTGGAAACGCTGATCGTGGCCAAAGCAATCGCCAATTGCAGCCGCAATCCTTTTAATAAGCCGGTGAATTCCTTGAGCAACGTCCAGAACGACCGGTTGCGCGGAGTGATGGGGCGCAGCGAATGGCTGCTCAGCGAGGGCGCGAGGTCAAACTCTCCGGCCTTGCGGCGACGGGGTAAATCGCGGAGATAGTCTCGAAAACGCCGGCGGCTGGTGGTTGGTCGTGAGGGCATTCGCTTCAGGTCAGGCAAAATTGATCTGAGGCATTCTTGCGTAAGAATACCGGAGGTGGGACTTGAACCCACACGACCTTGCGGTCACTGGATTTTGAGTCCAGCGCGTCTGCCATTCCGCCACTCCGGCAAATGCCCTTTTTAGGCTATTTATTCTCGTTCAAAACGAAATTCACCGCCGCCCGTGAAAGGTTAGTTATATACGCGACCCCGGCCTTGTGGAAGCGGCAAAATGCGGCGGAGAACGGAACGTCAATGCGCCGATGGACCCCGCCGATTTCCGCATTGGGCCTGCCGGCATCGCCTGCTATAATCCGCCCGCCGGTTGTGCGCGCGTCAGGGAGGACGGATCTCTTTGCAATTGTTGGCTTTATGCGAAGGCGTTGATCATGTGTGCTATCGCTATCGCGTGGCGCCATTCGCCTCTGCGCTGGCCAATGAGGGCTGGCAACTGGCACCTGAGCCGCTGGCAAAAGGGGTATTCAGCCGCTGGCGGCAGTTGCGTCATTCACGAGACGCCGACGGCGTGCTTCTCCAACGCAGATTACTACCGTTATGGCAATTGAGCAGCTTACGCAAAGCCGCGCGTCGCTTGGTCTTTGATTTTGACGACGCCGTGTTTCATCGCGACAGCTACCACCGCAAGGGGGTTGAAAGTTGGCAGCGAATGATGCGCTTTTGGGCGACCGTTTACGCGGCCGATCTGGTCTTGGCCGGCAACCAGTTTCTCTTTGACCGGGCGGCCGCCTTTGTCGGCCCGGAAAAGGTGCGGCTGGTGCCGACGTGCGTCGAGCCGCGTCGCTATCGCCCGGCGCGACACCAGCCCCGCGAACGTCTGCGGTTGGTTTGGATTGGCCAACGCAGCACCGTCGGCAGTTTGCTCGTCATGGGCCGGCAGTTGCAGGCGGCCAGCGCGGCTTGCGATTGCGAGTTGCGCGTCGTGTCGGACGTTTTTCCCACGATCGACGCTGTTCGCATCGTGCCTCTCGCCTGGTCCAGCGCGGCCGAAGCGGACTACCTGGCCGCAGCCGACGTGGGAATCAGTTGGTTGCCCGACGATGATTGGAGCCGTGGCAAATGCGGTTTGAAGGTTTTGCAATATATGGCGGCCGGCTTGCCGGTGGTGGCCAACCGCGTGGGCGTGCATCAAGAGATGATCGTCGATGGCGTGACCGGTTTTTTGGCCGACACGCCGAGTGAGTGGGCCGAGTGCGTGCGGCGGTTGGCCGGCGACCTTCACCTGCGCGCGGCCATGGGCGCCGCGGCAAGACGGCACGTGGAGCGGCAGTACAGTGTCGATCGTTGGCAAACGCCCTTCGCCGCCGCCATCGCCGGCCTGGCGGAGCGATCGACCGCCAACGCGGCCGAGCACCAGACCGAGCTTGCGCGATGGGGGCGCTCGGCATGAACCTGGCAATTCGGTGTCTGGCGGCTTTCCTTGCCTTTGGTTGTGCGGGCTGCGCGAGTATCACGTCGCCGTCGACGCTGCCGGCCAGCCACACCTTGGTGCTCGATCCGCTGGTGGTTTATAGCGATTTCGCTTTGTCGCCGCACCATCGCTTGCTGGAAGAGCTGGTGTTGGAGCGCAACGAACTGCTGGGCAAGTTGCAGTTGCCCAAATCGACGGAGCCGGTCCACGTTTATTTGTTTGACAGCGAGGAGCGGTTCCACTCGTTTTTGCGGCGGCAGCATCCTGATTTTCCACAGCGGCGAGCGTTCTTTGTCGAGACAGACACACGGCTATCGGTGTATGCGCAGTGGGGCGACCGCATCGCGGAAGATTTGCGGCACGAGGTGGCGCATGGCTATTTGCATTCGGCGGTTCGCAATCTGCCGCTCTGGTTGGACGAAGGGCTGGCGGAATATGCGGAAGTGCCGCGAGGTCACGCCGGTTTGAACCAGCCGCACCTGCGACTTTTGCTGGAAAAACTGGCCAACTACGGTTGGAAGCCCGATCTCGCCCGCTTGGAGCGTCTGGCGGACGCCAGCGAAATGACGCAGCTTGACTACGCCGAGTCTTGGGCTTGGGCGTACTGGCTGATGGAGGGCGATCTGGCGCGGCGGCAAATCGTGCAAGGTTATCTCGAGGAGTTGCGCAAGAACGAAGTCGTGCCGCCTTTTTCGGTGCGGCTGCGAAACTGGTTTCCGCAGCCCGAACCGCTCTTGATCGCCCACTTGCGGTCGCTCGCCGGCGCGGCAAGGTAGCGGCCGTCGGGCGAAAAGCTGGCGGGCCGGGCCATGTGTGGCGTGCAAACCGGCCGCGAGGGCGTTGCACGGAACATCAATCGGCGGCCAGCCTCGCCGCATCGGGCGGAAAGACGCCTTCGGCGATTAGTTGCGCGCGATGTCGAATGCGATGCGGCAAATTGACGCCGAGCACGGCGATGATATGATCTATCTGAAAGGGAAGATCGTCGTACGCCTGCGGCATCCGGCAGTATTCGCAGCAGCCGCCGGAGCGCCGCCAAACCAACTCGCTGAGCGCGACGTTCATAACGGGTCAAGTGTTCTGGCCCGAGTGATTAAGAACCTGTCGTGCTCTCGATTTGAGCGTGGACAGGATCGAGCCCGCGCGTTCATAATTGCCCAGCGTCGTGTCTTCTTCGGGCGTGAGCGTTCCGGCGCGGGCCTTCGCCGACAATTCGTGCATCCGGCGGACCTCTTCCTCCGGAAACGACAGCTCAAGGATGGCCTCGGCGACCGGCGGCGTGAGCTCATCGTCCGGGTGAAGGATGCGCAGCCAGATTTCCGCTTCCGTTTTCGGTGCTAGTGGTGCAGTCTTCATATAGGATAAATTGTACGCCGCGGCCGTTGCCGTTCAAAGAGCGAGGGGAATGAGAGCCGACTATTCCGGCAACACCACTTTGCTCGGATCGTTTTTCCAGCCGAACCGTTTGTAAAACTCGCGGGGCGTGAGGGTTTCTTGCCCGGCGGCGGTTTGAATCACGTAGACGATTTCTTTCTCCGCGCCGCGCGTGCCGAGCCAGTGCCCATCGGCGCTGACGACCATCCATTGCCCGTGGCCCAACGGCACGACGCTGGCCACCAGTTTCAAGGAGGATGGCCTTCCCAGGCCGTCGCGTTTCTTACTGGACGGGCCAGGAGGCCCATCCTCCACACCCGCCGCCGCATCAAGCTCCGCCAGATCCCAGACGCGCGTACACGTCGTCGCCACGGCCAGATAACGGCCGTCGGGCGAAAAGTTGGCGGGACGCGCGTGCGGCGTGAGGTCCAGCCGCGGGGCCTCGGCCAGGCGCTCGCCGGTCGCGGTATCGAAGACATACACCGCCGCGTGGTCGAGTACTTTGAGCGTGCGGCCATCGGCCGACCAGTGCAAGGCGACGATTTCCGGTTCTCGCGGGCCTTGATTGCACGCAAGCTCGCGGATCAACTGTAAAGTAGCAGGCGGTTCTGATTTTGTTCCCTCTCCCTCCGGACCCGCAAGCGGGTGCCCCGGGTTAGGGTGAGGGGGCTCGGCGCCGCTTTCGGTTGTGCCACCGGAATCCGCAGCCGCGCCCTGCTTCGCTCCGCCCTCACCCCGGCCCTCTCCCGGAGGGAGAGGGAGAATACCAACATCATACAACCTCACAAACCCATTTCCGTTCGTGCCATAGCCAACCGCCAGTGTCTTGCCATCGGGCGAAAAGGCGATGGGGTAAATCGACGCCTTGTCACCCGGCAACTTGCCTACCAGTTTTCCCGTCGCGGCTTCGTAAATTGCCAGCCCATCGTCGTCGGCACTCGACGCGGACGCGCCGGCCGCTAACAGCGCGCCGTCGGGCGACCAGGCCAGCGCACGAATCAACTGGCCAAGCGGCTCGGTTTGAACGCGGCGCTTCGCGGTTCCAAGATCCCAAATCTCGATGCGCCGTTTTCCGGCATCCTCCGCCTTGATGCCAACATTGCTTGACGCCAGCCGCGTGCCGTCGGGCGATACGGCGGAGGTCATGTAGCCGCCATAATCGGCCTTTTCAAACTGCATAGGGACGGCATTCCAGTGCGCCCCCATGCGGTCGAAACGAGATCCCGAGGGATCGTGCGGATTCAGGATTGTGCTCCCATTCGGCATCCACGCCGCTCCCATAAGATTTCCTGCAGGCAGCGCTGCCAGCCCACGATGCTTGTTGTTCGACCACACCGCCATATCGTCGCCCGTCACCGCCAACTCGCGTCCATCGCGCGACCAAGCCGCGCTTTTCGCCCAGGGTGATGACTCGATCTCCCGTTTGAGCGTTCGCGACCGAACGTCGAACAGTCCGATGCGCTGATTGCCCACCGCCAGCGTTTCGCCACCGTCACCGAGCGACAAGCCGACCCCATATCCAAATGGCACCACGTCGCCGACGGGCTGGCCCTCGGCGGCGTCCCATAACCGCCAGCCCTTCATCTCGCGCGCAACACTGATTGCGATTGTTCTGCTATCAGGCAGCCACGCGATATTCGGCCTGTCTGCTGCCTGTTTTTCCTGGACGGACTTCAGCAATTTACCGGTGGCCGGATCCCAGACTCGTATTTCGCCGTTACTCGCATATCCCGCGATTGCTTTGTCGTCTGGCGACCAGGCGAAGGCGACCTGCGGAAAGGTATCGAATTTGGACTCCAACCTCCGCACCGGTTCCAACGTGGCCGTATCCCAAATGCGAATGTCGCGCGAGGCTCCGGCGCAAGCAAACCGCTGGCCATTTGGCGACCACGCAAAATAACCCGACTCCCAACCGTAGTCATAGCCGATCGGCTGCGGCAAGAATTCGCCGCTGACAACGTCGATGAGTCGAAGCGGGGCACCTACAACAGAAACGGCCAAGAGCGCGCCATCGGGCGACCAATGCAATGCGCTGGCACGTAGCAAGCCATGTCCAGCGTATACACTGTGAATCAGCCTTCCGGTGGCGGCGTCCCAAATACGCACGTTGCCGACGACGTAGCCAAGCGAAGCGACCAGCTTGCCATCGGGAGAGAATTCGACCGCGGTCAGCGGCTCATCGTGGCCGCTGAAGTGCCGTTGGACTTTCCCCGTCGCGGTGTCGATCAGCCGCACCACGCCATCTTCGCCGGCGTGCGCGACCGTTTTCCCATCTGCTGAAAGATCAATTGGCTGCCACTGCGGTTCGCTAGGCGATACCGAGCGTGCCGCGATCGTCCAGCTTTCGACGCCCGGCAGCGGGGCGGGATGTTGGACGAGTGCGAGACTGGAGGATGGCCTTCCCAGGCCGTCCCGTTCCTTACTGGACGGGCCAGGAGGCCCATCCTCCGCGGGCGTAGGGTGGGCATTGCCCACCGTTGTGCCGCCGACTGATGCGGCATCGGCGAGAGGTTGCGTCGGTTCGGTTGTCGCGGTGGGCAATGCCCACCCTACGTTGTTCCTCCAACCAAACCGTTCGGCGAATTGGTCGCGCGTGAGCGTCTCTTGGCCGGCGTCGGTTTCGACGACGTAAACCAACAATTCGTCGGCCCGCGGCGAAGCGCGGTAATGACCGTTCGGCGAAATCGAAAGCACCTGTCCGCGGGTTAAGGTCAAGAGTATGGCGGCGACTTGCGGCGACCCCGAAGGGGTCAAATTCCATAGTTCGTTACCCAGGGTTTCACCCTGGGCTGTGGAATGACGCACCTTCGGTGCTACCTCGGCCGTAGGGTGGGCATTGCCCACCATCGCCTCCCCCTCCGGGAGAGGGTTATGGTGAGGGGGCGTGGCAATTGTTCCCTCTTCCTCCGGGAGAGGGTTAGGGTGAGGGCGTGTTGCCCCGTTGAAAGATTGTCCATCGGCGCCTCCGACCGTTTTCTGATTCACACCCCCCTCACCCCGGCCCTCTCCCGGAGGGAGAGGGAGGAAAGACCCTACCACCACCGCGCGGCCGGGGCCGAGATAGGCCAGCGTGGCGCCGTCGGGCGACCAGGCCGGCGCGCCCGTTTCGCCGGCCAACGCCGCGCCGGGCAAACGCGCCACGACTTCGCCCGTTTCGGCGTCCCAAATCCGCCCGCGGCCGGCAATGTGCCGGCTATCGGGAGACCACGACAAGCGCGGCCAAAAGGTCGCCGCGTCGGTCGGCGGTTCATCAAGCTCGTGCAATACGTTGCCCGATGCCGCGTCGTGAATCGTCATTTCGCCGCTGCCCGAAAGCACGAACCGCGAACCATCGGGCGACCAAACCAGCGACACTTTGCCGCCGTCGAACCGCCACACGCACTCGTTCGATTCGATGTCCCAAATCTCCGTCGCGTTATCATGCCGCGCCGAAACGCGCCGGCCGTCGGGCGACCAGGTGAGGGCGCCCTCGGGGATGGCGTCGAGCACCTTGCGAGGCGCCGTCGCGTCGAGATCAAAAATGCCGACGTGAGACCCATGGTTGAGTCGACCCGCGTAGCGCTGGGCGTCGTTGGAAAACGTCGGCTCGTAAGCACAATTCGGCCAATCACCTGAATTACGACGACTCGATGTTACTTGCGCCGTGGCGGCGAATTGCGTTTCCAGTTTCAACCCGTTGCACGCGATGCGCAGCGAGCGGCCGTCCGGCGTCCAGCGAAGATCGCTGGGGCCAAGGAGGCTGATGCCGGGATAGCCGCGCACCGCCGCGGGGCCGGTCGCCCGTGGCCAAGCGGCGCGTTCGTCCCAGTACCTTACCGCGCCGTCCTCCCCGCGCGCGGCCAAGGTCCGCCCATCGGGCGACCAAGCGGCGTAAAAATCAGCGGAAGAGAATCGCCAATAATCGGTGATTTGCCGGTGGTCTCGGAGTAGAGCGCCGGAGGTGACATTGAACAAATCGGGTCCGCCCAGATGTTTCCCGCACCGCGCGAGGAGCTTTCCATCTCGCGAGATCGCATAACGCGGTTCGTATTCCCAACGCCGAATCGGCGGCGACTCGTCCTCCTCGTTCGTCCATTGTTGCGGATGCCCGGCAGAGTGATCGATGTGCGCGACGGCCTTGCCCGTCTCGGCCTCGTAAACATAAGCGGCCCGCTCGGATGGATACCCTTGGAACGTGTCTTTGCACCCCAAAGTCACAAATCGCCCGTCCGCGGAAAGCGTTATCCAATACGGCTGCTCGCCGTCGGCCATGGTGGCAAGGGCGCGCAACAACTTCGGCGGATCCGCTTGCCAAAGTTGACCGACCAGCCTTCCATCGACGGTAACGACGCCCGCAGCGAATGGGATGCCATCTGCGGTCCAGCAGATTCCACGCGAGTAGTTCCAAAGCAGTGGCAGCTCTGCGCGCTTAACGGCTAGCTCGTTTCGCTCGACGAGGTACACTGCGGCAGAATCACCGGCTACAAGCAACCGCTTCCCATCCGGCGACCAAGCGATTCGCTCGACGCTCCAGTCGTCGCGATGACGATCGGAAGGCAGCTTGCCGCTGGCGGCGTCGTAAAGGCAAAGATGCCGCACGGGGGCTTCGGGCCGGCCGAACGGTCGTTGCCCAACGGCGAAGGTTTTGCCGTCGGGCGACCAGGCGAACGAGGCGGCTTCGCCGTCGATGAGCGCGATCGTGCAAACCGGCTTGCCGCTGGCGGCCTGCCAGGCTTTGATCTGGCCGCCGGCCGCCACGGCGATCGACGCGCCGTCGGGCGACCAGGCGATGCCGCCGGCAGGTGAATCGGCACCGACGAAAATGCGGGCCAGCTCGCCCGTCTCGGCGTTCCACAAGCGCACGGCGCCGTCTTCGCCGTAGGTGGCCAAGAGCGTGCCGGCGGGGTTGAACTCCATCGTGTAGATCTCGCCCCGATGGTCGAGGGTTTCTAGCGTCCAACTCTTCGCGCCGGGAATGGGCGACGGCGCGGTGACGAGCGCCATGGCGGAGAGGGCTGGGAGGGGGCGCGGACGATTCACGATTTTCGATTTTGGCTTGTCGATTGGCAGGGCAGACGGGCCGGCGGCCCGCCCCACGTTTGTGTTTTCAGTGTTTTTGGTTGCGGAACCGCCGGGCAACGCTGCGCGGCCGAGAATGGCCGGCGGCCCGTCGCGCCGTGATAGAGAATGCAGCCCAGGCTGAACAGGTCGCTGCGCGCGTCGGCCGGGCAGCCGGAGGCCTGTTCGGGCGACATGTAGGCCGGCGTGCCTAAAACCGAACCCGAATGCGTAAGCTGCTCCTCGCCGTCCGTCACGCGGGCCAGCCCGAAATCGAGAATTTTCACCCGGCCCGTGTCGGCCTCCAGCCAGACGTTCGAGGGCTTGATATCGCGATGAATCAGGCCGCGAGCGTGCGCGGCGGCCAGGCCGAGGGCGATTTCGCGGCCGATGCGGGAAAGCTCGGCGGTGGGAAGACATTTTGCATTAGCGAGGACGGGTTTTGTTCCCTCTGCTTCCGGGAGAGGGTTAGGGTGAGGGGACGTGGCAATTGTTCCCTCTCCCTCCGGGAGAGGGTTAGGGTGAGGGTGCGTTGTCCTGTTGAAGGATCCACCATTGGCATCTCCAGCCGTTTTCAACTGCAAACCGCCCTCACCCCGGCCCTCTCCCGGAGGGAGAGGGAGAAGACCATCGGCATCGCCGGCCGCACTCTGCTGCAAATCGCCCTCACCCCGGCCCTGGCCTGCGCAAACTGCACCGCTTTGATACGATAACGAGTTCAAATTCCATACCGGATTTGTT
>DASVGM010000836.1:0-8472 GCA_036379555.1 Pirellulales bacterium
GTGCGGCAGTGCCACACGCCCGACCGAACTTGGAAAAACAGCCACAAGCGGAAAGCGCCACGACGCGCGGTTGCGACACCGAAGCCTCGCCTGATTTTCGACAAGCGAGGCGTCTGCGCCCCAATCACAATCCACGTCGGACGTAGCTAACGGCGGGCGACGGTCCTTGGATTCCCTACAACCGGTAGAAACCCCAAGGAAACGCGCCGTCCAAAACCACCGGTGCGACAAAACCGGCAGAAAGGAAGCCCATTAGATTATCATAGCCTAATCCGCACGGCGGCAAAGGCCAGTCTGGTAAACTTTACGCTCGACAGCGCGAACCCGACAGTGCAAAATACGCACGCCGGGCAAAATAGACACACTGGTTCCGCCGATAGCCCCACTTCGCGCCACGGCAAACGCCAAGCGCTACGATTAGAGCGAAAGATATTATAGATGAAACCGTCGCGAGTCAAGACCGTGGGAACGATTTGTGTGAAATTAGCGAATGGCTTGGCGCAACATGAAGGGTTGGCAGTTGTTACTTCGTTTCGTCGTGGCGGCGTTGGACCGTTGATGCCACCCGCTCGCCGGGTGGAGAAACACGTTGGCAAGCCGGAGTCCGGCCATTGCGCAGGCTGGCTACGAGTGCCCACTGTCAACTTTGAAACCCTTGAAAAACTTGAACTTGAGACGGTGCCGGCCGGTGCATACCGTCGTTTCGCGTTGATCTTGGGCATTATCGTGTCTGCGGCAACAGCGCGGGCGGACTCGCCCGCGGGTGACAAACACCTGGTTCTCGACCCGCGCATCATTGCCTCGGCCGCGGCAGCTCGGCTGGTTCCCGGCGAAGTGGAGAAAGACACGCGCAATCCGCTGTTGCGTGCCGAGCGGCCCTGGGAGAATTGCTTCAACAATCTCTATGCCAACGTCCAATACGATGAAAAGGAGCGGCTTTTCCAACTCTGGTATCAAGTGGTGCTGGCTGACAAAGACGCCATGAACAAGCTTACCCCGCCCGCCACAAGCCATCTGGTTGGCTTTCTGGTCTGCTACGCCACAAGCAAGGACGGGATAACCTGGCGGCGGCCGAACTTGGGAATCTTTGACTATGGCGGCTCGACCGACAACAATATTGTCACGCGCGACATGTCCAACGCCGGCGTTTTTCGCGACGATCACGATCTCGACGCCAGCCGACGTTACAAGATGATTTGCGATTACGGCCGCGCCGATGGCATCATGCTGGTGCGTTTTTCTCCGGACGGGCTGCATTGGTCCAGCGAACAGCGCCCCGAGGGGCTGCCCAACGTGGGCGATACGCACAACAACGCTTTTTGGGATGAGCGGCAAGGCAAATATGTGCTCATCACCCGGCGCTATTTGGGCGAACGGTTGGTTTACCGTAGCGACAGCCCCGATTTTCTGCACTGGAGCGAACCGGTCTTGGCGTTGCGATCGTCGCCGGAGGAAGGCAAGCGGGTGCAGACGTATTGCATGCCGGCCTTCCCCTACGCGGGCGGCTACCTGGGTTGGGCGATGATGTACGATGTCGGTCCCGGCCGCACGGTCGATTGCGAGTTGGCGTGGAGCGCCGATTCCGTGTACTGGCAACGTGTTTTTCCCGGCCGGCCTTTCGTGCCGCGTGGTCCACAGGGAAGCTATGATTCGGCCTGCATTTACGCTCAGGCGGGTCCGCCGGTGCGGTTTGACGGCAAGCTTCTGCTTTATTACGGCGGCAGCGTGACCAAGCACGCCGGCTGGAAGCGGAGTTGTCTGCCCTGCCTGGCCCGGCTGCGCGTCGATGGTTTTGCCTGCTATGAGCCTGCCGAGGCCGGCAAGGAAGGGTTTGTCGTCACGCAGCCTTTGCGCGCGACGAAGGGCGAGTTGCGCGTCAACGCCAATGCCGCGGGCGGCGCCGTGCGAGTGGCGGTGCTCGACACCGAGGGATACTCCTTGGACGATTGCGAGCCGATTACCGGCGACGTTCTCGATGGAGTGGTCCGCTGGCGAGGCGGCAAAAGTCTCGCCCAGCTTGCGGGGCAAACCGTGCGGTTGCGCTTCGAGCTGCGCGCGGCCAAACTTTATTCATTTTCCGGCGTGGAGCGATCCACGTCGGCGCCGAACTCTCAGTGACGGCGGGCCGGCGATCGGGGATATTTGGCGTCTTGGAGTGCGTGCGATGAATCGCCGCACTCCAAGAGAGCAGCGGCTGCTTACGTCTGAATTACAACAGAGAAGTGGCCGCCGGTACTCTGCTACACTGTGACAATCCACTACACTTGTTTCGCCAATCGAGGAATGTTCCACAATGTTTACACCGCAACCCAAAGTAACTTCCAGCGACCAACCAACCAGCCCGCTCGGCCGCCGTGAGTTGCTGGCCTATAGCGCCGCCTTCGGCTCGGCCTTCTTGGCCGCGCAAGGGCTGTTGCGCGGCGAGGAAAAAGACAATGGCGAGGCGGCCGCTCGGCCCGCGAACACGCCGGGCAAAAAGTACAACATGAAAAAATCGATCAACCTCTGGGCCTTTCCCTATCCGCAAAAGATGGGCCTGGATGATTGTTTCAAGCTGGCGAAAGACGCCGGTTTTGACGGCGTGGAGATCAACTTCGCCTTGGAAGGCGAGTTTTCCGCGGAATCGAAGCCCGCCGATATCGAGCGTGTTCGCAAACTGGCCGACGACGCCAAAATCGCCATCAGCGGCGTTTGCTCCTTTCTCTATTGGCCCTATTCGCTCACGGCCAACGAGCGGGAGCGGCGCAAGAAAGGTTTGCAACTCGCGCGGCAGATGATCGCCGCAGCCGAACAGCTTGGCACCGACAACCTGCTCGTCGTGCCCGGCGCCGTTTACATACCTTGGCTGGAAGGCGCCGAACCGGTGCCGAACGACGTTTGCGACCGCCGCGCCCGCGAGGCCATTGGCGAGCTTCTGCCCCACGCTGAAAAAGCCGGCGTGACCTTAAACCTGGAAAACATTTTCGCCAACGCCTTTCTGTTCAGCCCGCGCGAAATGGTCGAGTTTGTCGACAGCTTCCAAAGTCCGCACGTGCGGGTGCATTTCGACACGGGCAACATCATGCAGTACCAGTTTCCCGAGCACTGGATTCCGATTTTGGGCGAGCGGATCAAGAATGTTCACTTTAAGGAGTGGGACAAGCGAACGCACGAGTTCAACCTGAACACGTTCCGCACGCTGCTCGACGGCACCACCAACTGGCCCGCCGTGATCGAAGCGCTCGACCAAACGGGCTACGACGGCTATTTGACGTTCGAGTATTTTCATCCGTTCGAGCATTATCCCGAGGCGCTGGTCTACCAAACGGCCGACGCGCTCGATCGAATGCTGGGTCTGACGTCGTAGTGCCTTGTCCACGCTAAGAGGCTACTGCCTTGTCCAGACTTCATCTTAGGGGGCGACTCGACTGGAGGATGGGCCTCCTGGCCCGTCACGTTCGCTTGGTGACGAGCTAGGAAGCCTTGGGTTTGACCGCTAGCCACTTACTTCAGGCGCAGGCGCACGTCGTCCGCTGTCTTGGCCGCTTTAATCATTTTGGCTAACGCGCGCAGTTCAGCAAGCTCACTGATCCGGCGCACGCGCGCCATCAGTTTGCGGCCCGCCGAGCCAAACTTCGCTTCCAGATCCAAAGCGATCCCCTCGCGCAACCCTTCCGCACGGCCCTCTTCACGGCCCTCTTCACGTCCTTGCTTAAGCCCCTCCTCTAATCCCCTGCGCTCCAGGCTCGATAGGTATGGCATGCTTTTCTCCTTCTCGAATTGATAGATTTCCTCGCGAAATTGCTCCTCAATGTCGTCTGGCAAAACCAAAAGCCAGTCCAGCAAACGGAACAACTCGCGAATGTCGTCCTTGGTCAGATTTCGCTCATATAAACCCTTGACCAGGCGAGATTTCCACACCCGTCGCCGCACGGCGTCGTCGCGCGTCGCCTGGGCTTGCAGATGCGCGAGCACCACCACGGCAAACGGGTTTGAGTTGTTCTCCAACAATTCCCAATCGTGGGCGAAATCCAGCAGCTTGACAATGGGAAAGCGGATTTCCGTCCGGCAAGTCCAGTGACCGTAGCCAAAAGAAGCCGGCCGCCAACTTGCGCGTTCGTCGCACAACACCGCCAGACTGACCACATCTCGATTATACCAGTCGATGTCGGCGTGAATGTCCGGGAAGAAGAAGGCCAGAAACCAATCGAGATAATGACGCAGCGCGACTTTCCAGGGAGAGTCGTAGTCCGCCGATTTCGCACCGCGTTTTGGCATACCCCTGGACTATAACCTGCCGCCCGGCGTCTGTGCAACGAACGCCGCGGAGCGGGCGCCGTGTGGATAGGATCGGCTCACGTGCTCTGCGCCAGGGCGAAGTATTCGTCGGTGGCGGCGATGTTGGCGAGCAGCGCCTCGGGTGTGAGTGTTCCTTGCACCAACCCGTTCACCGCGGAATTCAATTCCGTCGCCGAGGGTACGCGTTCCAGCAGTGTCTCGTAATCGCTGTTCACCGTATCGGTGAAGTTCTCTCCACTGTTGGCAAACTGCAAGGCGACGAGGTAAGAACTTTGGCCGGAGAGAAGCTGATTGACCCAATAGGTTTCGCCCGCCGGGTCGGCCGTCCGCCCGAGCACCTTCAGATAGAGCGCATCGACATAGCCGCGCGGGCTGGCGCCGGCGTTGTTGTAGAATTCCAGCGACGACGCGAAACTGGCGTCGAGCATGGCGTCGGTTAAACCGCTTTGCATCTTGCCAATCCAAAACTGCAGGCCGGCTGGGTCGGCGGCACGGCCCAGGTATTTTACATACGCCGGGCCGATGACAAAGTTCCCCAGGTATTCGGGCGAACGCACGAGCGCGTTGGTGAAGACGCCGCGGGGCACGCCCTGATTGAGCGCGTTCGACCAATAAACGAGGCCGCCGCCATCGACCGGCCGCCGCAAAATGTCTCCATAAGCCTGGGCGACATAGTAGTTGGTCGGCGTCGCGGCGCTGGGGTTTGGCAAGGGCAGCAGTTGCTGCATGACGTGAATGGGGATGACCTGCGTGACCGTTTGCGGCCCGTCATTCACGGTGATGAGGATGGTGTAGTTGCCCGTCTTGGCGTAAACGTGCGAGCCGCGCACCGTGCCGCTGCTGCCAAGCATGTCGGGCGTGATCACGCCGGCGCTGGTGCCGCCGTCGCCCCAGGAAATGGTGGCCGTCATTTCCGTATCGGTAAACGACAGCCTGGCCAAGGGGCTTAACTCCACGGGTACGGTCCAGGCGCGCCAGGTGGCGGGCAAGGCCGTGGTTTGAATGGGTGGCACGCCGATGTTCGCGGTATCGATTACCGTCACGTCGGGCGCCACGTCATGATGGATGGTCACGCTCAACGTGTGCGCGCCAAAGGTGGCGTAAACATGCGTGCCCAACACGGTGAACGTGGCGCCGGTCACGTCCACCACGATCTGCCCGGCCGACACGGTGCCGTCGCCCCAGTTGATGCTCGCGGAGTAATCGCTTAACGATTCGGCGCCGCCCGGATCGGTGAACGTGGCCAGCGTTTGCGGAACCGGCACGCGATATTCCACACCCGTGAAGGTGAAGCCGCCGACGGGTATCACGGAGGGATCGGCGACGGACGCCGTACCGGTCACGGTGACGCTCGGCGCCAGATCGTGGCTGAGCGTGATGGCCAGCGGGTATGTCCCTTCCTCGACGTAAAGGTGCTGCGCCGTGACCGTGAAGATTTGCGTCTGGCTGTTGAAGGTGATCGAACCGGCGCTGGCGGTGCCGCCGTCGCCCCAATTGATGCGGGCGCTGTACGCGCCCGGGGTGGTGATCGGCAAGATCACGCCCGGATCGGTGAACGTGGCGACCACCTCGTTGGTGGAAAGGCTTCCTTCGGTCGCCGTAAAGACTTGGCCGGCGGTGCCCACCAAAGGTATGTCCTTGACGGTGACGTTGGAAATCACGGTGGCGTTCGGCGCCGAGTCATGCTGAATGGTGATGGTGGCCTGATCGGTTCCGGCGGCGAGATACACGTGGCTGCCCGAGACGGAAAACACGTTGTTGCCGGCTGAAAAAGCGATGGTTCCCGCGCTCGACGCGCCATCGCCCCAGTTGATTTGCGCGCTGTAGTCCCCCGGATCTTCGGGGCCGCCCGGATCGATAAAGGTGGCCACGGTTCCGCTCAGCAGCGCTCCTTCGCTGGTGGTCAACGTGTTTCCGGTGGGCGCGACCGCCGGATCGGCGATGTTGTAGGAGCTGACGGCGGTGACCGTGGAGTTGTTGTCCTTGACAATGACCACGTTGATCGCGCCTGAGCCTTCCTCCGCGTAGAGATGGCTGGCGCGCACGTTATATTGCTGATTGCCGGCGGGCACGATGGTGCCGGCCGAACTGCTGAGGCCGCCCCAGTAGATGGTGGCCGAATATTGGCTTTTGGGCGAAATCGGGTATTGGTCGGTGAACGTGGCCACCGTCTGCGCCGCCGCCGTGGCGCCTTCCGTGCCGGTAAAGTTGAAGCCGCCTTGGGCGACAACCGGCGGATCGGTAACGATCGCCGTATCGGTGACGGTAACATTGGGCACCGTGCCATGAGAGATGGTGACGCTCACCGTTTCGGTTCCAAAGTTGGAATAAACGTGATTGCCGGCGACCAGGAACTGGCTGAGCGACGGTTGGTAGCTGATGGTGCCGGCCGAGACACTGCCGTCGCCCCAATTGATGGTCGCCGCATATTGACCGGGGCGAGGCGTGGGCGGATTGGTGAGCGGCAGCGTAAACTGCGGCGCGGGGTCGGTGAACAAGGCCACCGGTTCGTCGTTGAGCGATTGTCCAACAGCGGCGTAAAGGGTATAGACACCCGACGCGGGACCGAGCGGCGCGTCGGTGACATTGGCGGTTTCGAGAACGGTCGAGGGCGAGCCGCCGTCTTTGCTCACGGACACACGAACCGTTTCGATGCCGGCGTTGAGGTAGGAATAGCTGCCCAGCACTTGAAAAACGCCGCTTTGCCCGGTTGCCACCACGGTGCCGGCGTTGATGGCGTTGCTGGCGCCGTCGCCCCAGTTGATGGTGGCGGTATAATCGGCGGTGGTGGCCGCCGGGTCGTTGATGGTGGCCACGACTTGGTTGGTGATCGCGGCCTGCTCTTGAACGGTGAAGGCGGGCGCCGGAATGATGCTGGCGGCGGCCAGCAGTTGGCGTGCTTCGAGCGCTTCGGCGCCGAGCATAATGGCTCCCAGGCGCGCGCGGCCACGTCGAGCGTTTTTTCGCGGTCGAACATCACGGTCGCCCAGCGACCAAACCGCCTTCAACTTGCCGAATCGCATGCATATCCTCCACGAATCGGTGCGACCGTGCCCGACCGCTACCGTAGGTGAGCTTTTGTCCCGTTGTGAGCCGCCCCGCGCGCCGGGAAATGTTCTGCGCGCGAATTCCGCCCCAGCAGCCTATAGTAGATAGCGGCTACAACGAACACAAGTTTTTTGCGTCAAAATCGTTATGACCCCTCTGGCCGCCGAGCAAATCCGCCGTAATCTGTTGCGCGACGGCGAATGGGAGGTGGCGGCCGGCCATCGGCGTGAAGTGACCCGCAGGCTGGTCGCGCCGGGGGCGCCGCGCAAGCGTCTCTGCGTGCTGGGGGCCGGCAACGCGAACGATCTTGAGTTGCCCGAATTGGCCGCCGCCTATCAAGAAGTGTGCCTGGTTGACCTTGATGGCGATGCCTTGGCGCGGGGTGTTTCGCGGCAGTTTTCAGCGCCGCAAGCCGGCGTTCTCAAACAACGCATCGTCTTGCGCGGCGGCATCGACCTCACCGGCATTGGCGAGCACCTGGCGGCCCGCGCGGCCGCGGCCGATTGGCGGCTGCCGAGCCATGACGACCCCTTGGCCTCGGCCGTCGATCCGGGCACGCATGGCCTAGCGGGGCCGTTCGACGTGGTGGCGTCCGTCGGCCTGCTAAGCCAACTCATCGAAAGTGTGACTTCAACGGCGCCCGAAGAGGCGGCTTGGCGTTGGCCGCTGTTGCTCGCGGTTCGCACGGGCCACCTGCGGCTTTGCGCCCGGCTCATGGAACCTGGCGGTTGGGGACTGCTGGTGACCGACTTCGTGTCGAGCGTCACGTGCCCCGGCCTGGCCGATGTTGCCGGAGATGATCTGCCGGGGCTGGCATCGCGGTGGGCGGCCGCGGGGAATTTTTTTCACGGACTGAATCCATTGTTTCTGCCCGATCTGTTTGCCAGCGACGCGGTATTACGCGAACTTACCTACGATGCGCGGCCGGCCGGCTATTGGCTTTGGCGGCAACGCGCGCGGTGTTATGCCGTGCTGGGGCTTTCGTTTCGCCGCGTCGTCTAGTGCCTTGTGCAGACTAAATTTTGGGGTGGCGCAGGGGCGGTCGCCGTGTAGGATGGGCTTCCTAGCCCGTCACCAAGCGAACGTGACGGGCCAGGACGCCCATCCTCCAGTCGCCTCGAACCCCAAAATCTAGTCTGCACAAGG
>DASVGM010000837.1:0-9560 GCA_036379555.1 Pirellulales bacterium
TAGTTCGCGCAGCCGGGTGCGCCGCTGAAGGCCAATAGTAGAATGAAGGCCAAACGGCGCAGATCGCCGTGCGCTCGGCGAAGAGACAAGGAGACAAGGAGACAAGGGGACAAGGAGAGGTGCGCATTCCCCCTGTCTCCCTGTCTCCTGGTCCGCTTGTCCTTCAGCGTCTCGGAACCGTTTCGCTTCATAGGTTGCGCAGGCGCGCCGATACGCGCATTCTGACACTGCCCCTTGTCTCCTTGTCTCCTTGTCTCCTTGTCATTCCGCTTCAACAAGAAGGCAAATCGGACGAACGGTTTTTTTCTGTACATGGGTTCGCCTACAAATCTTTCTCGCTTTCGGGCAGAACCTTCTTCAGCCAGCCGAAATAATCGTACGGCACTGGCGGAAGGTTCTTGGTTTCTTCCAGTCGGTCTTGGGCCATCTTGGCGAACGGCGTGTCGGCGAATTCGCGAATGGTTTGCAGATAATAGTAGCGCGCGGCCCGATAATACTTGATCTTGTAGTAATACTCTCCTGACTGAAACTCGCGCTGGGCCTTTTCCTGACGGATCAACTGCTTGGTGGCGAACAAACGCTCTTGCTCCGCTCCCAGCATCTCGGCCGGAAACTGCGTGAGCGTGGCCTCGATCATTTTGTCGGCGTCGTCCAGCGGCGAAATTTCATATTGCGGCCCCAGGTAAGAGCGCAGCTTCGCGCGAATCCCCAATAGGTGCGCCTCCAAGATGTGTTCGCTATTGGTATATTCTTTACGCATGCGGTCGTACTGGAAAGACGCGTCTTCGTAGCGATTGCGCAAGAAATATGAATTGCCGATCGCCATCACGGCGTCGTCGGCCAAGGGACTTTGCGGATCGTGGGTCGTCACGCTGCTGTATGCCTTGATTGCGTACCCGGTGGCGTCGATCGCCGGGCGCGTCTTGTCGGTCAGGTTGGGATACCAATGCGAGTCCTTCCTGGCCGCCATATCCCAATAGCGGGCAATGGCGAATTGCCGGGGCGTGATGTCGGTGAGATAGCGCGTGTTCTCATACTTTTTGATCAGCCGCCCATAGGCGTCGCTGGCTTTGGGATAACGATCGTCAAAGAAGTAGCTCTCGGCCAGCATGTACATGGCGTCTTCTTCGAGCGTCGTATCAGGCGAGCGCTTGGCGACGATGCCAAAGCACTTGGCCGCCTCCGCGTACTTCTTTTCTTTGAACAACTTCTCGCCCTCGGCGAATTTCTGCTTGGCCAACTCTTCGTTGGGGCCTTGGCCCAAGGCCGCCTTGACGCCTTTGCCGATCTTGGCGGGCGAATACTTCTCGATCGACGACTCCAGCCAACTCTTTTTTTCGCCGGCATAATAGTTCAGGTTTTCATCTTGGACGAGATCCGCGGGCTTCAAGCTCGGTGGCGGCAGGTATTTGGGCTGCTGATAACTGGCTTGCGTGACGCCGGCCGGCGGTTGGCCGGAGGGTGTTTGGCCGGAGGGTTTTGGCGCGCCCTGCCCGTTGACGGGCGGCGGTTGGCCGGGCGCTGGATTGGCGTTGGGAAGCGTGGCACTCGCCTTGCGGCTGAACCAACTGCCGCCGGGCCCGGAGCCGCAGCCGCCGACCGTAAGCGCCAGCAGCCCCGTGGCCAGAGCCGTTCGGATTGTTCCGTACCGCCGATCGATCATAAACGTGGTTGGTTATCCTGCGCCACTTACCGCTTTAACTCCCGCTTGCCAGAAATCTCAGGTACTCGTGCATCCGCGGCTTGTGTCCCAATAAATGGGCCAAGTAATGGTTCAGCACTCCGCGCAGCTCGCCCGACGCGCGACGATCCAGCTCCATCCGATGCCAGGAATCGGAGCGTAGATCGGCGAAACATTGTAAGAGCTTGAGAGTTCCGGCATGTATGGAAACGACGTGCTTCATGCCCGGCCGGCAGCGCGTGCAAATCACGCCGCCGGCGCCGAGGCCGAAGGCAATTCGTCCGACCGGTTCGATTGCTTGGCCGCATTCGACGCAGGCGTCGAGCGACGGCAAATGACCCAGCCACCCCAGAGCGGCCAGCTCAAAGCGCAGCACCAACGGCGCCAAAGCCACATCGCCGCGTTCGAGCGCCGCCAGTGTCGCCACGGACAGGTCGAACAATTCGGGATGTGGATCGGCGTCGTCGGTCAGCTCATTGAGCAACTCGGCGACGTAATAGCCCGCGTACAGACTTGACAAGTCGCGGGACGTCGGCCGAAACCGCTTTTCCAGTTTGGCTTCGGTCAACAGATCGAGGGCATCGGACGATTTGCGCAGCAAGACTATCCGACATTGAGCCAGAAGGTCAAGGGCAGACTCAAACGGCCCCTTCAAACGCCGCGCCCCCTTGGCCAAACCGCGCACCTTGCCAAATTCCCGCGTGAACAAGGTCACTACGCTGCTTGTCTCGCTGAACTCAACCACCCGGAGCACCAGGGTCTGCGCTTTTTCCGGCTGCATGGAAGGCTCACCCCGCAGCCACGTTGACGTAGACCTTCAACGCGTCTTTTTCGTGTACCAACAGCCGCATCATTTCAGTATAGTTGTCCAGCCCCTGCACCGGATTCGTGAGAATCCGTTGGATCACGCCCGGATACATCACTTCTCCCAGGGCGAGGTCTTTGATTCCCATTTCAAAATGTTCCCGATTGGCATTCACCGAACCGACCAGCAGCTTGTTGCCGAGCACCCATTCGAGGTTGATTTTGTCGGCAGGCACTTCGACTTTGTGCTCGCCGCCGGTGATGCTGGTCCAAACCAGCACGCCGTTGTGGCCGAGCACCTCCATGGCGCCAAAGGCGGCGGCGCTGGAACCGGTGGCGTCGATAATCAAGTCGGGGCGGCCGGTTTTTTTGGCCAGTTCCGCCAGGGGCGTTTGCCTGGTGCTGACGTACTCGGCTTGCAGCCCGGCGACGATTTCGCTCTTGAGGTGCGGCGCGGGAGCGCGCGCCAGCGTAAACACCCGTATGTTGCGCAGCCGCAGAATCAGGGTCGAAAGCAAGCCGATCTGGCCGGCCCCCATCACGTATGCCAATTGCGGTTTCCAAACGCGCAGCCGGCGCTGCACCTCAAAAGCCTGCTGCACCGCCTTGGCCGCGCAACTCATCGGTTCGGCCAAGACGTGCAAGTGCTTCAGTCCGACCGGCATTTTGACGATAAACTCCGCGTCTTCGACGTAATACTCGGTCAGAAAGCCGTGCAGCAGATTGATACCGCGTTCATAATACGTCTCTTCGCTGGTCATGTCGGAGGTGCCGATCTGGTCGTAGATCGAGCCGCCCGGCCGGCGCACGGTGGCGGTGACAAAATCGCCGGGCCGCACATGGCTGACCCGCGGCCCCACCTCCACCACCTGACCGTAGGATTCATGCCCCAGCACGAGAAAATCGAAGCCTGGCGGTGGATTGCCGTATTTGGCTTCGTTGATTTCCTTGTCGGTCGCATCGACGCCCACCTTCAAGACCTTGACGAGCACTCCGCGGCCGTCGGCGATGTCAGACACGCTGGGTTTGGGCAATTCGGCAAGATGAACGCTATCGGGCTTTCCGGGATAAACGGCAATGGCTTTCATGGCAAACAATTCCGGCGGGGGAGCGGACGAGTAAAAACGCGGCCCCGGCAATGTATTCCCAACAGCGGCGGGGTTCAAGAGCCTGCCGCGGCGGGCACGCGACGGCATGCCGCCGATGATTCTGATTTTGTTTGGCGTTTTGCATCTTGCTTTCAGGCGCTTGGCGTATTTAATTCAAGGTACGCAACGCGAAAGATGAAGAGAGAAATGGGTCCGACTGAAGTTCGCTCGGCAAACCAAGGTGGTTTGCCATGCTAAGTACGAAACCTGCCCCGATACGAATCCGGCGACGAGCGAGCAGGCCCGTGGCGTTGCCGCCGCTTGCGCCGAAACACCGCGTTTACCGCCGCAGCGACCTGCGCGCCATGCTGGGCGATGGGGCGACGTTCAGTGTGATGGTCGGCATTGGTGAGACTTACCTGCCGGCGTTCACCCTGGCGGCGGGTTTGGGCGAAGTGGCGGCGGGGCTGGTGGCGACGCTGCCCTTGGTGGCCGGGGCTATCTTGCAGCTTATTTCGCCGGCGGCCATCCGCCGGCTCAACTCACACAAATGGTGGGTGGTGTGCTGCGCGTCGTGTCAGGCGTTGGCGTTTTTGCCCTTGGCCTATGGCGCGTATGCCAATCAGGTGACGGCGGCGCTGGTCTTTGGCGTGGCGGCCATCTATTGGGGCGCCGGGCTGGCCACCGGCCCCGCCTGGAACACCTGGGCCGGCACGCTGGTGCCCGATGAATTACGCCACGGCTTTTTCGCCCGTCGCACGCGCTTCAGCCAGGTCGGCACGCTCGCGGGCTTTGTGGCCGGCGGGCTGGCGTTGCAATATACCAAGAGTTGGCCGGCGGCGTGCGTGCCGTTCGCGGCGTTGTTTATCGTCGCCGGAGCCGCTCGGTTGATCTCCGTGAGCTTTTTGGCCAGTCAAAGTGAACCACAACGGCCCGACAGCAATCATCGCCGCGTTTCGCTGCGCGAGTTGTTTGGCCCGGCCGCGGCGCGCACGGACGGGCGGTTGGTGCTTTACCTTTTGGCGGTGCAGGCGGCTGCCCAGTTTGCGGGGCCGTATTTCACCCCCTTCATGCTCAAGCAGATCCACTTTTCGTATCTGGAGTATGTGGTGTTGATTGGCGTTTCGTTTTTGGCCAAGGCGATCGCGTTGCCGGCCTTGGGCCGACTGGCGCGCCGCATTGGCACCTGGCGGCTGCTCTGGATCGGCGGCGTGGCGATTGTGCCGGCTTCGGGGGCATGGCTGGTATCAACGAACTTCGCCTACCTTTTGTTGGTGCAAGTAGCGGCGGGGCTGGCCTGGGCCACCTATGAGTTGGCGATGTTTCTGCTGTTTTTCGAGGCGATTCCCGAGAAAGAGCGCACCAGCGTATTGACCATTTACAACGTGGGCAACGCCTTGGCCACAGCGGTGGGCGCCTCGCTGGGCGCGGTGTTGTTGTGGTCGGCGGGCAAGACGCCCGAAGCGTATCTGACGGTCTTCGGCGTTTCCTCCTTGGGGCGATTGGCGGCCATCGCTTTGTTGGCGCGCGTGCCACGTCTGAAAGGCTCCGCATCCGCCATTCCCGGCCGGCGCATGCTCAGTGTCAGCCCCGCGGCGGGTTCCGTCGACCTGCCGATTCTGGCCAGCGTCGCGCCGGACGCCGCTGTGGCGGCCGATGGCGCGTAGCATTCTTCGCAGGCGTTGCCGTTTCCTTTCCCCACTCCGGGTAAGTGATGAATGTTCCGTCAGGCCGCAGTTCATTGAGAGGCGGAAGCGAATTCACGCAACTTTCATTCGGCGCTGCCCCGGTTGACGCGCCGTGAGTCTGCGGTTATTATCAATCGCGAGGTGCCTATGCGTCTATCCAATACGCTCCGCCAAAACACGATCGCTCGAGCGACCGAACTTCCCACGGAGATTCTTGAGATTTCGGCCCAACTCTTTCCGGGACCGTTGCAGCTTGATCACGAGAGCGACCCGGAGTCGCCGGGCGAACGCTTTCTCGTGTTGACCGTGCGAGCGAGCGGCAGTCCAAGGGAGTTGGTCGAACGCCGCCGTGAATGGCACCGCCGTGTGAGCGAGGTGCTCCCCGATATGAGCATCAGGCTCGCTATCACCTCGGCGGTCGCGTGATCACCGGCGACGACTACATTACGCTCGCCGCCAGACTTGCCGAAAGAAAGGGCGCGGGCGAAGCAAGCTACCGAAGCGCCGTTAGCCGCGCGTACTACGGCGCGTTCCATTTGGCAGGCGCCTTTCTATCGGAACTTGGCCTGAGTATTCCTAAGGGCGCCGTCGCGCATGGTTGGGTTCCTCAGGCATTCATCGGATCGGCGCAACAAGACGCGGTCGAAGTCGGGCGCTTATTACAGGATCTGCACGCGGAGCGTATTATCGCGGACTACCGCTGGGAACGGCGCGCCACGGGGAACCAGGTTGACGCAAAAACGAGCGTGAATACCGCACGCGCGATCGGGACGCTCCTGGCTGCGTGCGCCGAGCCTGAACAAAAAAGAGCGATCAAGTCCGCGATTTCGAGCTATCTTCAGAAACGCGGGGGATGATGGTCGCCCCCCCCGCAGATTCCGCGGAAGAGCCTAAATTCAAAAGGCTAGGTGCCTTCATGCTCACTCCCGCGTCTGTCGCGTGTTGTACATGCCACGCGCACAGAAGCCGGCGCCGGAACCGATCAGCAGGCTCCACAAGCTTTCACCAATCAGGAAGAATCGCTTGGCGTTATCCGAGAGCCACCCAGCGCCGTAACCGTCGGCGGGGAGCGCGCAGACGATGTTGTATTGCGCCGCCGGCACTTCCGCGACAAGATCGGCGCTCGATTCGTAGAGACCCAACGGCGGCTCGCTCGCGGTGGGATCGGTCGCCGGTTGGTTCGAGTCGACTTCTTTCTCGTTGGAACCGAGGTTTGACGATACCTGATCGTTCGTCGTTTGCGCGGCTCCTGAGTTGCCATCCTCATAGAGTTTCCGCTTGTCAGCAAGCAGCGCCAGCATTCTGGTTGTAATCAACGGTGATTCACGGGTGTCCGTCGGCCGCGCATAAAAAGTCGTGTCCCAACTGCCCAGTGTCGCGCCGCAAGTGATAAACGTGTATCCCCAGCCCACGATGGCCAACCCTGCCCAGAACGCCCGCGGTGGTCCATGTCGGAAGACCGCCGCGAGAGCCGCATAAAAAAGTATTATGATCTTGGCGCTCACCACGGCGCACATCCAATGCGACGAGGGGCTGGCCAAAGCGGCGCAACCAACGGCTACGACCGCGATCGACACCAGCAGCCGACAAAGCGAAAAACTCCCAATAGCCATGTTCCGATTCCTTTCGTGTCGCCCAACGGGATGCCGTCGAAGTACCGCCGTTCATCGTTGACGGCCATCATAGATTCACGCCCGTGTTTTTAGAATACCGTACAAAATCCTATTTGCGCTTTAACACCTACCGGAACGCCTCAAACTCCTTGCCTAGCACGGCGGCGGCGATTTTCAGCGTGAGGATCTCGTCGGTGCCTTCATAGATGCGGCAAACACGAACGTCCTGCAGATGGCGGCCGACGCGATAAAGCTCGGAAAAACCTCGCCCGCCAAAGACCTGCACGGCGCGGTCGGCCGCGTCCCAGGCGGCGTTGCTGGCAAACAGTTTGGCCTGCGCCACGCGCAAGTCGGCCTGGCGGGCCAACTCGGCGTTATCGCCGGCCACGTCGCTGGCTTGCTTGGCCAACGCGGCCCGCTCCACCATCGCCTCGCTCGACGCTCGCTGCATCTCAATGGCCGCGATGTGCCCCTGCACAAGCTGGTGCCGGGCAATCGGCTTGCCATGCTGGCGCCGCGTCTTGGCATAGTCGAGCGCTTCGGTTAGACAGTCTTCAATCACCCCCAGGCAGCCGGCCGCCACACTCAATCGCCCCGAGACAAGCGTGCCCAGGGCAATGTGAAAGCCATCGCCTTCCGCGCCCAAGAGGTTTTCGGCGGGCACCGGGTGGTCGGTCATCTGAAACATGCCGGTGTTGGCCGTGAACATGCCGAGTTTGGCGGGCAGGTCTTCCTTTTCAAACGTCTCGCCGGCCGTATCGACAATGAACGCGCTCATACGCTTTGTCGCGCTGGCGTCCGCTTCGGGATAGGCGAATACGATCACCGCGTCGGCGATGGCGCCGTTGCTGATTAAATACTTGACGCCATTGAGCAAAAATCGCCCGCCATCGCGCCGATAGGTGCTGGTCAACTCCCGCGGGTTTGAGCCGGCGTCAGGCTCGGTCAGTCCGAACGCCAACAGGCATTCGCCACGCGTCGCGCGCGGCAGATAGCGGGTCTTTTGCTCGTGATTGCCAAAGCGGTAGATCGGGTATTCACCGATCGACGTGTGGCCGGAGAAAAACGTGCGCACGCCGGTTCCTTCGCGCCCCAGGCGGGCCAAGGCCCGCGAGTAGGTCAGCGCGTCGGCGCCGCGTCCGCCGTATTCCACCGGCACCGGCATGGCCAGAATGTCATGCTTTTTCGCCAACGCGGCGGTTTGCTCATTGTAGCGATGTTCGACGTAGCAGAGCTCTTCAATGGGCCGCAGTTCCTGGCAAAATGCCTCCACGTCCGAGAGCAACCGGTTGGCTTGTTCACTGTTCATCATACTTAAAGATTAGACGCCCAACCGCCGCGGGGAAAGTGGCGCCGGCGATTTGTCCAGGCTAAAAGTTGCCCCGATCGCGACCATCGACTATCATCCATCGCAGGTAAGCGGTTACCCCACCACCCCATTGTCCCGCCTGGGGAGACGTGTTGATGTTTCTGATGAACGACATGAGCCGCCGCGGCGTTCATGTTCGATTTCGCATTTTCGCGTGTGCCGCCATGCTTGCCGTCGCCACGCGCGACAGCATGGCAAACGAAGTGGCGTTTGAAGTCGCGCCCGCCCGCGTGACGCTCCACGATTCTCTCTCGCGACGGCAACTGCTCGTCAGCGAAAACGGTGGCGACGTGACACACGACTGCGCGTATCGCGTGGCAAATCCCGCCATCGCGCATGTGGATGACGGCGGTTATGTCGTTCCGCTCGCCGCGGGCGAAACGGAGATTATCGTTCAACATGGGAACCGCCAAACCAAAGTACCGTTGCGCGTGGCGGCTTACGATTCAGGCGGCCGGCGCATCGACTTCGCCAACGACGTGGTGCCCGTGCTTTCGCGATACGGCTGCAACGCCGGCGGCTGCCACGGCAAGGCGAGCGGCCAGAACGGTTTCAAGCTGTCGCTGTTCGGTTATGACGCGGCGTTTGATTACGAGGCCATTGTGCATGCCGCCCGCGGCCGGCGTGTTTTTCCCGCGGCGCCAAACCAAAGCCTGCTGCTGTTGAAGGCGACCGGAACCATTCCCCATGGCGGCGGCGAGCGGCTCAAGATCGGCGGCGAGCCATACCGGTTGCTCCTGCGTTGGATCGAGCAGGGCTTGCCGGCCTCCTCGCCCGACGCCCCGGTGGTTTCCCGATTGATCGTCGCACCCGCCAGCCGCGTGTTGCATGCGGGCGAAAAGCAACAACTTGCCATCGTGGCGGAATATTCTGATGGCAGCCGGCGCGACGTGACGCGCCAGGCGCAATACGCCAGCAATGCCGAGTTGGTGGCGGCCGTCGATGAACGCGGTCTGGTGCTTTGCGGGGCGCAAAGCGGCGAGGCGGCCGTCATGGCGCGTTACATGGGCCAGGTCGCGGTGTTTAGGGCTCAAGTTCCGCACGGCGACAGGCAGGCCAGCGCCGGCGATTTCCCCATCGCCAATTACGTGGATGCCCTGGCGCTCGCCAAGTGGCGGCAGCTTGGCTTGACGCCCTCGCCCATCGCCGGCGATGCGACCTTCCTGCGCCGTGCGACCATCGACCTGGGCGGCCGCCTGCCGACGATGGCTGAAGCGAAAGCCTTTTCGGCCGACACCTCGCCGACGAAACGCACCGCTCTCATCGACCGCTTGTTGGCGTCGCCCGATTATCCGACGTATTTCGCTATGCGCTGGA
>DASVGM010000838.1:0-2513 GCA_036379555.1 Pirellulales bacterium
CTTTCGTCCACAAATCCGCATTCCGCCTGTTTCGCCCCGCTCGCATCCGCTTTCGCCCCGCTCGCATCCGCTTTATAATCGGCACAACGAAATTGAAACAAGGAGCCACGTCGGGCGTTGTTAGCGGGTCCAGTTTTTACACGAGAATTAGTCACCGCGCCGCGCGCGGTTGTATGTCGCGCGCTCGGCGTACGTGCTGGCCCTGCTGGTGCTGCTCACCACGGCTTGGCAGGTGCTGGCGGGCACGCAAGAAGTACGCAACCTGGGCGACCTGGCCCGCTTTGGCGCCACGGTGTTCGCCATTCTCGCGCCCCTGCAACTCGCCGTGACGACGTTCTTCGCGGCCTTGGCGGCGGCCAGCGCGGTCGCGGCCGAAAAAGACCGCCAAACGCTCACGCTGCTGCTGCTCACGCACTTATCGAATGTCGAACTGGTGCTGGGCAAGCTGATGGCGGCCATGCTCATCGTCTTCACGCTCATTCTGGCGGCCTTGCCGCTATTCATGCTCCTCTCGCTCTTGGGCGGCGTTTCTTTTGAACAGATCGGCCGTGTTTTCGCCGTCACGCTGGCGAGCGCCTTTGCCGCCGGCAGCCTCGGCTCAACCCTCGCCCTGTGGCGCGAAAAAACATTTCAAACGCTCGCCATGACCGCCATGGCTCTGGTTATCTGGTTGGCCGCGTGCGAGGCGACCGCCCGCGTGGCCGTGGCGCAAGGTTCGCCGGTGGCGGCGGCGGTGGCGGCGGGTTTCAGTCCATGGCGCGCCATGCTCGCGGCCACGCGGCCCTATCCCGATCAAGTGCCCGCGTTGGGCGCGCTGGGGAATTCCGTATGGCTCTTTCTGCTGGTGGCCGCGGCGGCAAGCTTGCTGCTCAACGGCGTCGCCGTGTGGCGTGTGCGTAAATGGAACCCGTCGCAAGAAGCCGGCCGCGTGATTCCTGACGCGGCCGACGAAACGGAAAGAGAGGCCGCCGTCGCGGGGCGCCAGCCCGCGACGCGCGAAGTGTGGGACAATCCCATCATCTGGCGCGAGATGCGCACCTGGGCCTACGGCCGCAAAGTGATGATCGTACGGCTGATCTACATGGCGTTGTTCGTGTTGGCGTTGGGCGCGTTGTTCTCCATACTCCATCAGCCGGGGTCGCCGGGGCGTGGCGACGTGGCCGTCGCCGTGGTGCCCTTTTTGGTGCTGAGCCTGGTGTTGCTCAACGCGCAAGCGGTAACCGCGCTGACCAGCGAGCGCGACGCCCGCGCGCTCGATCTGCTGCTGGTCACCGACCTGACTCCCAAGGAGTTTATTTTTGGCAAGCTGGGCGGCATTTTCTACAACACCAAAGAGATGATCGTCTTGCCGCTGGTCTTGTGCGGCTATCTCTGGTTTCGCGACGTGATCGGGGCCGAGAACCTGGTTTATCTCACGCTGGGCTGGTTGGTGATGTGTGTCTTCGCGGCCATGCTGGGCGTGCATGTTGGCATGAGCTACGCCACGTCTCGGGCGGCCATCGCCGTGAGCCTGGGCACGGTCTTCTTTCTTTTCGTCGGCGTGGCGGTTTGCATGCGCATCATGATCGCCTTCAGCGGTTCTTTCCAGGTGCAGCTTCAGCCGTTTTTGGCCTTCATGGTGGGCGGCGGCATCGGGCTTTATGTCGCCCTGGGCATTCGCAATCCATCGACGGCGATATTAGCGGCGTCGTTTGGCTGTCCGTTCGCCATCTTTTACGCGATCACCAGTTTCTTGTTGGGCTACACGCTGGCGGTGGCGATGGTGCTGTCGTTCATGTTCGGCTTTACGACGGCGGCGATGTTGGTGCCCGCCTTGTTTGAGTTCGACGTGGCCACCGGCCGCACCAGCGGCGGCGAGGAATAGCCGTCCATCCGAAATCTAGCAGGGCGCTGAGAATCCCAACTCAATTTGGGTTCATCCGGATTTCGCGTACATTTACGCAAATCGTTCGTAGAACAGTGGTTCACGCCTTGGAGTTTTTGGCTCCTCGGAAAAATCTGTGGGGGGATTTTGGCGGGATAGCGGGGCCACGATGCGTTTTTTAAGGCATTTGCCGGGCAAATAAATGGATTGGCAATTGAAAGCGAATTCTACGTGGTAGAATGACCGGCGTCTGGCGCTGGCGGCGTAAAGCTCTGCTCCCAAGGAACTCCACGGAGGTGGCCAGTTTCTGTATAAGTATTTGGCCGCGCAGCGGTCTGCGAGGCTGGCGAGCAAGTGAGACAAGGGATAGCCGGATCCGGGCGGGTAAATGACTCGCTTGGCGTGAGGCCCGCCAAGGCGGGCCAGGGTTCTTTGCCTTTTCGTACTCCTCGCAGATCATTTATTTGCCCGGCCATGCCTTTGAAAACGCGAACGTCGCCCCGCTCATCGGCGCGAAAACCACCCACGGAAGTGAACGGAAGTGAAACAGGGAAGCGAAACGGAAGTGAAACAGGGACATTCTGCTTTTCTATAGGAAGTGAAACAGGGACATTCTGCTTTTCTATAGGAAGTGAAACAGGGACATTCT
>DASVGM010000839.1:0-24188 GCA_036379555.1 Pirellulales bacterium
GTCGGTTCGCCGCGCCGCTCGGTAACAGGTCCGCCATCACCCGGCGGCCGCTCAAGATTAGCGGACAGGAGGGGGCGCGATTGCCCGGTGGCCGGGGCATCGCTAGTCAAAATGGCGCTGGTCGATGACATGAAAAGGTAAGGTTTAGGGGGGGCGCACAAACGCCGGTTTCCAACATACCATACCCCTAAGATGGCCGCCGGGTGTCAAAAAAAGGTTTCGCCCATGTCGGCAATCAAGTAATCTAGTGGCATGTCCAAGCTACATCTTAGGGTGCCGCAGGGTGGTTGCCGCGTAGGATGCGCTTCCACCGCACGTCAAAATACACGAAACTCCTAGTATGACCACAGAAAACTTGAACGCGGAAGATTCGATCGCCATTGGCAAGCTGGCCGCGGCGCGTGAAAAAATCCTTTCCCAACTGGGCCAGGTGATTGTCGGCCAGGGGCACGTCATTGAAGAGCTGCTGATTTCGCTTTTCAGCCGCGGTCATTGCCTGCTGGAAGGCGTGCCGGGGCTGGCCAAAACGCTGATGATCAGCACCTTGGCTCGTTCGCTGAACTTGACGTTCAACCGCGTTCAATTCACGCCCGACCTGATGCCCGCCGACATTACCGGCACGGAAATCCTGGCCGAGAACCGCTCCACCGGCCAGCGCGAGTTCCGCTTTCTGGAAGGGCCGTTGTTCGCCAACGTCATTCTGGCCGACGAGATCAATCGCACGCCTCCGAAAACTCAGGCGGCCTTACTAGAAGCGATGCAAGAGCGGCAGGTGACGGTGGGCCGCGTGCGGCACAAGCTGGCCGATCCGTTCTTTGTGCTGGCCACGCAAAACCCCATCGAGCAAGAAGGCACCTATCCCTTGCCCGAAGCCCAGCAAGACCGCTTCATGTTCAAGGTTTTTGTCCGTTACCCCACGTTTGACGAAGAGTTTGAAATCGCCCGGCGCACGACGGCGCTGGCCACCGATCATGTGGTGCCGGTGCTGGCCGCCGAAGAGATCGTTCAACTGCAGCACATCGTGCGTGAGGTGCCGATCAGCGATCATGTGGTACGATACGTATTGTCGCTGGTGCGGCAAACGCGCGTGGGCGAGACGGGCGTGCCCGACTTTGTGGCCGACCAGCTTCAGTGGGGCGCCGGACCCAGGGCGGTGCAAAACCTGATTCTGGGCGCGAAGGCGCGAGCCTTGTTGCATGGCCGCACTTATGTTTCCACCGACGACGTGCAGGCGTTGGCCAAGCCGGTGTTGCGGCATCGGCTGGTGATCAACTTCGCGGCCGAGAGCGAAGGCGTGACCACCGATCATGTGGTCGATCGCTTGATTTCGACCACACCGACGAAAGAAGACGAACTGACGCGCGACGCCCGGTTCCAAAAAATGTTCGCGTCGTGAGCGTTATTTGCGGCGGCTGTACATCATGCGTTGCACCCAGGCCGCGGCCAACGTCGCCGGCTCGCCGCCAAAGCTCTGGCGGAAAGCCGCATCAAACGCCGTGCCCTTGCGCAGGTCGTTCAGCATCGCCGTCAGCTTCGTCGGACGGCCGGTCAGCTCCTTCATAAAACCGTAGCTCAGCGCGGCGCTCTCTGCCGACAGCACTTCGCCCGATTTAAGAAAATCGTCGGCGGTTTTGCCGGCGGCGATGGCCTCTCTCAACTCTTCGTCCCACTGCTTGGCCACGGGATCGCGATTGTTCACCCGTGCGGCGATAGCCCGTGCCGCGCCCTCGCTAAACCAGCGCGGCGTCTTGCCTTGGTTCTCAATGTACGAGCCGGCAAAGATTTCGGCCAAGGTCAGCTCAACACCTTTGTCGTCGTCGGGTACAAGCACGCAGCCGTAGCAGTCGACGACGTTATATCGCCAATGCCCGTGCGCGCCGGCGGGTAGCTCGCGGCGCTCCACCATCGTGCCGAACTCGGTGTAATCAAAATGCCGTTTGAAAGCGAAAATGGCCAGGCGGCCTTTGAAAAAAGGCTCGTTTGGCCGCAGGTTCAGCGCCTTCGCCACCTTGCCGCGGGTTTGCTTGGCCAGCTCGACCACTTCCACCATGCGGGCGGGCGAAAGGTTGCCCAGCAAGAGAAACTGTTCGTTATCGGCCTTCTCGGCGGCGGTGTCGGGACTGCCCAACCGCCAATTCTTCTCGGCGAGATCAGCCCGCATGGCCGAAAGCTCGTCGTGATTCATTTTGCCGGCCACCATCACCCGCACGGCCCAATCGAGCAATTCGTTGGGGTTGGGCCAATCGAGCTTGGCGCCTTCGGCCATCCAGGTTTCAAACTTTTTGATGGTGGCATCGTCGAGCGGAGCTCTGCCCTTGGGCATTCTGTCTCCGGCGGTGCCCTTGAGTTTTTTAATCAACGTGCTTTCGGCCGGTTTGCCCGGCGAAACGACGGGACCGTCTTGACCGCCGCGCAACAGGCCCGCGAAGGTGGTCAAATCCAGCCGGCCCGCGGGCTGCATGCCGCTATGGCACTCCATGCAGGTTGAAACGATGATCGGCGCCAGGTCGCGGACAAACTGCACTGATTCGTTACCGCTGGCCTGCATGGCCTGCAAGGCGGTCTGTTGCGGTTGATTGCCGGCCGGCGCCGTGGCGGCGATGGGGGCGTTTTCGTCTTGGCCATCGAACTTGGCGCCCGCGTCGATCCAGTTGGAAATGAGCGCGATCTCGTCCGGCTTTAGCGGCCCGCCGCCGCGCGGCATGTCGCCGCTTTGTAGAACGTCAATCAGCCGGCTGCCTTGCCCTTTACCCGGCGTGAAGACGGTGCCTCCTTCGGTCGAACCCATTTTGAGCGAGGCGTAGCTGGCCATGCTCAAGCCGCCGCGCGTGTTGCGAATGTGGCAGTTGGCGCAACGGCTGGCGAGGATCGGCGCGATCTGCTTCATAAAACTGATTTCGTCGCTCTTAGGTTCATCCTTGGGCACCGTCTTCGCATTGGGCCTGGCCTTGGCGGGTGGCTTGCGTTTGCCGGCGGCGGGTTTGGCGGGCGACGGTTTATCAGGCGATGCTTTGGCGGGCGATGCTTTGGCTCTGGAAATCAGTCGTTCGGCGGCGGTGATTTTCCGCTGCGAAAGCTTGAGTTTATCGGCCAAATCGTCTTTGGCGGAGGAAGAATTCAACTCTTCGAGCGATTCCTTGGCCTTGGCAAGAGTCTGCTCGGCCTCGTCGATTTTCTTTGCTTTGTACAGCGCGAGGGCCTCTTTGATCGTCTCGTCAATTTCAGCGGCCTGTTGCTGTGCGTCGGCCGCCAAGGCCGTGGCCCGATGGTATGAGGTGGCGAAGATGCCGCTCAGCGCGGCGACGGCGATGATCGAATAGCGCCTCATGGGCGAAGGGCCTTCTTGCTAGTTCCGGGGGAAGGAGGCGGGGGTTCGGCTAGTGCCTTGTCCACGCTAAATCTTCGGGTGCCGCGGGGCGGTCGCCATGTAGGATGGGCTTCCTAACCCGTCACCAAGCGACCGTGACGGCCAAGGAGGCCCAGCCTCCAGTCGCGTCGAACCCGAAGATGAAGTCTGGGCAAGGCACTAAAGCCCGCGCGACAGGGCGCTATTATAGCCGCAATTCAAATGTAAGTGAACACCCTCCGACCCCTGCGACCGTGACTTACGAACAGCACAACCGAATCCGGTGGCGGCAGTACACCCTTGCAACAAATACGGCGGGTGATAGAATTACGATCGCTTCATGTTACTGCACGGTGCCGATTCCGCTTCGCGTAACGCCCTGGAGAGCGTTCCCCACAGAGGCCGGCGCATCAGCCTCATTTCCAGCAGCGGGCAGAATATTCCATAATCCAAATCGTTTTGTCAAAAACTTCGCATGAATCATCACGTTATCGCATCGGGGCGGAGTGGTTGTTTGATGGGCGCGCGTGCCTTGCGGCCCGTGCCCAGGTTCGCCCTGGCTCTGTTGGTGGCCGGTGTTTTCTCTTGCGTCGGTTGCGGTTCCTCCGGAAAACAGCCCGATTTAGGACAAGTTCAAGGAACGGTGACGATGGATGGAGCGCCGCTGGCAAATGCCCAAGTGATTTTCTCTCCCGACGGCGGCCGTCCCTCGACGGGTGTTACCGATGCGGCGGGGAAGTATACGTTGACGTATATCCGTGATGTTAAGGGGGCCAAACTGGGCGCGCACTCGGTTCGCGTCGAGACCGTTCCGGCGGTTACTTCCGACCAGGCCGTCGGCATTACCCCGGAAGGCCCGCCCTCCGCCGCCGAAACGATCCCGGCCAAGTACAACACGGAGTCGGAATTGAGGGCGGAGGTCAAGCCGGGTGAGAACACCATTGACTTTTCATTAAATTCAAAATAAGCGGTGCCGAAAAATTCATCACGACGCTTGGCCGTGGTTTGGCCAGGGCGCCGTGCAAATTGCTCAGTTCGTTTCCCATTTTCATTTCGCTTTACCGGAGAACCAAAGATGTCGTCGAAAAATCTGCTTCTTCGTCGTCGGTTTCATCGTATGATCGAGACGCCCCGTGAGAAATCCCATGAGAACGGTTGCCTATCGACGGCGCGCGGTGGCTTCACGCTGGTTGAATTGCTGGTGGTGATCGCCATCATCGGCATCTTGATTGCGCTGCTGTTGCCCGCGGTGCAGGCGGCGCGCGAGGCCGCGCGGCGGTCGCAATGCACCAATAATCTCAAGCAGTTGACGGTCGCCATGCAGAATTACCATGACGCCTACAGGGTGTTTCCCTATAACGCCGACCCGCAAAATCCCGGCTTTGCCGACCCTCATTTCCACCGCTCGTGCTCGTGGTTCATTCGGCTCTTTCCCTACATCGAGCAGGGCGCCGCATACGCGAACTTCAGTTTCACGGGAGATTGGTCCATGCAGAACGAATTCTGCGCCAGCGCTCCGTTCATCGGCATGCTTAATGTTCCCAGTTTGAACTGCCCTTCAAGTTCGCTGGCGGCATCGACGACGCAGACCACCGCCAAAAACGGCACCGTGAACATGCAGTTGGTGAATTACGTGGGCATTAGCGGCAGCTATTGGCGGGGCGGCACTTTCAACGTCAAGACTTCCGATACAGTGTACAACCCTTCTTCTTACGGCCACAAAGTCTGCAATGGCACCATCACGGAAGCAAACGGCTCAGGCAGCCAGCCGTGCGCCATTCGCGATATTCTTGATGGCACGACACACACGTTGGCCGTCAGCGAGCAAAGCGACTATCAATGGGATTCGAAGAATGTAAAGCACGACCTGCGTTCTTGTCTTTGGGCCGGCCATGCGTGGGGATGTGGCGGCGGCGCCGGGTCGAACTGGACGCAAAACGTGACCACCATTCTCTACCCAATCGCCACCGGTTACGGTCTGTTTGGAAATATACAGCCATACCATTGCAACATCCCCTTGTTTTCTTCGCATCCGGGTGGCGTTTTGGGCGGTCTGGCCGATGCTTCGGTGCGGTTCGTGTCGCAAGATGTTGATTTCTCGATTCTCACCGCCATGGCCGACCGGGCCGATCACACGGCGATCGCTCTGCCCGATTAGTCGGTGCAGGGAGGGGCGCGGGAGAGCGCGGACGGATGCCAAAAGGCGTTGCTTGCTCATATCCAGCTTTCCCAGTTTGTGCGATAACGTCGCGCGGCAGCGGCCCGGCTGGTGGCGGCGGTTGGTTGCCGCAGGAGTTCGATCACGCGGTCGGAGTTGGTGGCCGATTGCATGGTGTGTCCTTACATGTACATATAGTAGGAAACTGAGTGCCAAATACTTTACATATACGGACAAATATTTGCCATGACGGCGCCACCGATACATAAAAACCCGGCAATTTCGACGGGCCTTTTTCGCGTGGCCTGTCCTTTTCTGTAAAACCAGATCGAGGGATCCACCGCAAACGCTGGGATTTACGGGTTAAATCAACCCCAACTAAATTTCGGAATGATAGGGGCAAGCCGGCAGGGGGCGGTGCGGAACAAATCCAATATGGAATCTCAGTTCGTTATCATGTCAAAGTCGGGCGTTTTGCGCAGCCCAAGCCCATCCTCCGCTGGCACTGATTGTCTGATTCCAGCCCGCGTGCAGTATAGTGTCGCCTGCCTTGGGCACAAATCCCCCGCCCGTCGGCAGGCGACTTCCCAATGAGCGAAGCGGCGGAAGCTTCGATCTCATGGCCCGCCGCGGTGAAAACCGCGGCCGCAAATGGCGTGGCGATAGCATGTTATGGCTTGCCAAGGCCCTTCGTGGTTAAACTAACAGCCGGCCGCCGGCGGCGCGTTGGCACGCCGTTCGCCTTGTGTACGATCCGAGACAGTCGGAAAACGGTTCCGACGCGAACACTTTTTGACAACCGGCCGCTCCGTAACCAACCATGAAGTCTACGGCGGCCTAACGAGGAGGATGTATGCGTCTACGACAAGACAATGGAAGTTGGCGGAAATGGCTGACCGCGGCAATCGCGCCGTGCCTGCTGGCCTGGGTCGCCAATGGCTTGCACGCCAAAGGGCCGCGAGATGAAGCGCCGCGAGATGAAGCGCCGCGCGACGAAGGGCGGCGTGGCGAACGTCCGCGTGACGAAGGACGGCGGACCGTAGAGGGGAAGGTGGAGCGCATGACCACCGCACCCAACGGGGAGGTCGATGGCGCCGTGCTGGTGGATGGCACGGTTTTGCATTGGCCGCCGCACTTGGCGGATCGCTTCGCCGAGGTGGTGAAGCCGGGCGCGCTCGTCAAGGTCGAGGGCGATCAGCGCCGCGGGCCAGAAGGCGATTCGCGCCTCGAAGTTCGCAAGCTTACGAACACCGAGACCGACGCCGCCGTGGAAAACGACGAGCCGGAGCGCGGCCGCAAGCATCGTAAAGGCCCGCCGCCGCGCCGCGAGGAGCCGAGTGAGACGGCCCAGGGCAAAGTCGAGCGGCTCACCACGGCCCCCAGAGGCGAGGTCGACGGCGCCGTGCTGGAGGACGGCACCGTGCTGCATTGGCCGCCGCATTTGGAAGATCGCTTCGCCGACGTGGTGAAAGAAGGCAGCCGTGTCAAAGCGACCGGCTTCAACGAAACGACGCGCAAGGGCGACAAGCATTTTGAAGTCTCCTCGCTGACCAATCTCGACACCGACAAAACCGTCGCGAACGACGACCGCCGCGAGGCCGAACCGCGACCGCCGCGCGAGCGCGGCCCGCGCGATGAAAATCACGATCGTGATCGTGACGCGCGCGAGCGCGATCGCGGCCCGCGCGGCGAAGATCGCAATCACGAGTTGCGCGAGATCAAGAAAGAGCTGGAGCGATTGCTGCGGCGCGTGGAGCAGCTCGAACGAGATCGCTAATGCGACTTCACCCACCACGCCTGGCAGTGCCGCTGGCCGTCCAGATCGCCTTTCTGGCGGCGCTCTTTCTGGGTTCGCTGGGGGCGCTGGTGTATGACCTGTTCACGGATCGCGCGGCCCCGGAGCTGGAACGAGTCACGCGCCGGCGGTTAAAGCAAGCCAGTGCGGCGATGGCCGAAGCGGCGGCCACGCTCGCCACTGGCCGGCGCGATCGGGGCAGCGTGGACGACTGGTTCTCGACCAGCCGCGGACTAAGCGAAATCGCCCAGCGGGCGCTCGGCGGGTTTCCGGGCGTGGAGGGCGGTTTTTACCTGAATGGCAAGCTCGACCGCTTCGCGGGCTATGCCTTTCCCACCGCTCATCCGCGCCGCAGGCCGCGGCCCGACAAGAACGATCCGCCGCCGATGGAAGAGCCATACATTCGCGTGCAAGCGCGCGACAGCCTGAAGCTGCCGCCCGGCGATATTTTCATCTCGATTCATGACGTGGGGCCGAGCCGAGTGATGA
The DNA here is from genome assembly GCA_036379555.1 of Pirellulales bacterium. Taxonomy (GTDB): domain Bacteria; phylum Planctomycetota; class Planctomycetia; order Pirellulales; family JAICIG01; genus DASSFG01. The sequence continues at coordinate 7,789 of DASVGM010000839.1, forward strand.
TCGTTACCGAGCCGGTGGGCCGTGAGCGGCCGGCGGCGGCCGCCACCTGGCTGATGTATCGGCTGGTCGATCCGCGACTGCGCGACCGGCAAGTGCGTCGCTATCAAGCTTCCACCGCCGTCGCCCTGGCCGGGCTTCTCTTGGCCCTGATTCTGACAGCCGGGCTGGGAATGAATCTCAAACGCGAGCGGCGCGAGCAAGCGCGGCTGCGCGACGAGTTGCGGCGATCGGAACGGTTGGCCGCGCTGGGCAAGCTGTTGGCCGGAGTGGCCCACGAGGTACGCAATCCGTTGGCCGCCATCCGTTCCACCGTTCAGCTTTGGCAGCGCATGCCGGACAGGGCGCGCACGCCGGAATCACTCGCGGCGGTGATCGGCGCGGTCGATCGGCTGAACGAAACGGTGACGCAGCTTTTGCAATTCTCTCGCGCCGACGGCACACTGCGCGAACCGGTTGATGTGAACCGGCTTTTGCTTGACACGTTGGAACTATTCGCCGTGCGCGCGGCGGAGCGGCGCGTCGAACTGAAAGCCGAGCTGAGCGACGGCCTGCCGCTGATCGCCGCCGCGGACGCGGCCTTGCGGCAGGTCTTCGTCAACCTGGTGAAAAACGCGCTGGACGCGATGCCACGGGGCGGCCGCTTGCAGGTGCGCACTCGGCCTGGCTCGGCCTCAGGCGTGGAGATCGAGTTCGCCGACAGCGGCGAAGGCGTCGCGCCGGAAATCGCCGGGCATCTGTTCGAGCCGTTTTTCACGACGCGCCCGCAAGGCACCGGCCTGGGGCTGGCCATCTGCCGCGAGATTGTCCTGCAGCACAATGGCACGATTGAGCTTGTGCCGGGGGCTGGCGAGGGAGCGAGATTTCGGCTGGTGTTGCCCAAAGCGTCGCCCTAACCCGCATTGAGCACCAGCCCCGGAGAACGCGTGACAGTCTGTGTGGCGAAATTCGTGAGAATTCTGGCCGTAACCTGCTGTCACGCCCCGACTTCTTACGAAGTCGGCTACGAGCCGATGAGCACGCAAGGTTATTTAGAGCGGCGTCTCTCCTGACTGGCTCCCAAAGCGCCGCCGCCACGACTCCAACTCCAACCGTAAGCGTTCGACTTCGTGCGCGGAGCCTTCAAGCTGATCGGCGACGAGTTTTCGCTCGGACTCCGCCCGCTCACGCTCGGCTTCGGCGCGCTCGCACCGCGCCTCGGCGTATTCGCGTTCGGCCTCCGCTCGCTCGCGTTCGGCTCGTTCGCCAAGCAGCAGCTCTTCCGTCGTTAGCAGCCGGCGGCCGGTCAAAGGATTGTAAAACCGCAGCCATTGGCCGTCGCGTTCCAAGTGCAAACCCGTGACTTCGCTGGGCAATCGCCCGTCTACCATCTGGATGCGCTCGTATTGGCCCTCACGCAACCGATACCCTTGCAACGGCGGAGCGAGATACTCGGCCCTGGGATCAAAGAGAAAATATTCCGACACTCCGATGATGTCGCGATAGATCGCCATCTTGTGGTCGAGGTCTTCCTCCTTGGTTGACTTGCTGGTCAACTCGATCACCAGGTCCAGGCCGTGCCCTTCCTGCCAGATCAGATAATTGTCGCGCGGTTTGTCTTTTGGCACGCCGAGCGCGACGAACGTGTCGGGCGAAACGTGCTTGCGACGATTGCCCTCCTCGTAAAACACCAACATGTTGCCCCACACGTAGACCATCGGCTCGGCTTGGAAATGGCGATCCAGCGTCTCCACCGCCGCCTTAAGATTCCTGTAATGGATGGGTGTTTCAGCCACGGGCTTGCCGTCCCCGGTCGGGTAGTCGATGTCCGCCTCGCTTCCCGACAGACGCGATGGTGGAGGAATGGTTGCCATGATTCGTCTCCCAAACTAATGGCCGCCCTTTGTTCTGAGCCAATCCAGAGCCGCCGGCGGCCCCGTAGGATGGGCATTGCCCACCAGGAACTCTGGCAGGGGTTCTTATTCACTTTAGTCCCAATTTGCTTCGCCGTCGATACACGCGGCGTGGTTGCCATCGGTACGTTGGGCAGTATTCGCCCGGTCAGCGGGCGGTTTCTTCCCATGTGCCGCCCTATTGCGATTATCTATACTGCCTGCGGCCGAAAATGACGCTGTTGCCTCTCCGTGGGGCGACCTGCCTTAGTCGCCTCCGTTGACGACCTGGAAGGTCGCCCCACGACGAGCGTTCTCTCATTTTTGGACGCTGGCAGTAGAGCGAATCCTCTTTCCGCTTTATCGCGTCTTTCGACGTGATTCGCTCAGCAGCGAACAAAGGCATGTCGATTGCGATGCGCCTAGGGCATTCCGCATATTATGCCTCCAGGTAAAAACGATGAACCTTCGCAATCGCATTGGACTGTACGGCGCGTATCTGTTGGGCATGGCGGGCATCGGCTTCACGCTCCCTTTTCTGCCGCTCTACCTGAGCGAGAAGGGTTTGTCCGATTTTCAAATCGGCATGGTTTCCACCTTGGCGGCGTTGGTCAGCCTGGCGCAGTTTCCTCTTGCACTCTGGGCCGATCGCCGGCAATGGCGCTCACCCATGCTGGTGACCGCCCTCATCGTGCTGGCCGGCGCCACGCTGTTGCTCCCCTCCGCGCGCTACCCCGCCTGGCTGGCGGTGCTGGTCATCCTGTTCGCTGAAAACGGCATCTGCCGCGCGGTGATCGAAAGCCTGGCGGGCGCCGAGGCCGCTTCGCTGGCCGCGCCCGACCGCGTCGGCTCGGCGTTGGGCGCCCTGCGATTCTTTCGTCCGGCCGGCGTCGTGGTGGTGGCGCTCGCGGGTGGTTGGTGGGCGGAAGGACATGACATTGGCTCGGTGCTCGGCTGGCTGGCCGCGTTGCAATGTCTGGCGGTTGTTTTTGGCATGTTGATCCGCGATCGCAACCAGCCGGCGCCGCGGGAAGTGGCTTTGGCGCCCCGGCCACCCTCGTCGAGCTACGACCGCGCTGTGTGGGCGTTCATTGCCGCGATGGTGTTGTATCACCTTTGCAACGCGCCGGCGGGCGTTTATCTCGGCTTGTTCCTGAAAAGAGACCTTGACGCGCCCACGCCGGTTCTTTCCTATGCCTTTGTGGTGAGCATGATCGCCTGGACGTTGATTGTTCGACCGGCCGGTCGCCTGGCCGACCGCATCGGCAGAAAGCCGCTCTTGCTCGCGGGCTGGCTGACGATGTCACTGCGATTGCTGCTGCTGGCCTGCGCCCAAGCAAGCTGGCAGGTGCTGGTCATTCAAGTGCTCGACGGCGTATGCGGCGGGCTGTTTTCGGTGCTGGCCGGCGCTTGGATGATCGATCGACTGGACGACGTTCGACGCGTCAGCGAGGCCCAGGCCATCGTCGGCACGGCGCTGGTGCTCGGTTCGGCGTTGGGGCCGGCGATCGCCGCGCCACTGGTTGAGTCGCTCGGCTATCGCGGCTTGTTCGGTACGTTGGCGGTGGTCGGCGGCATCGCCACGCTGGTGTTGATGGCCTATGTGCCGGAGACGCTGGCGATGCGGCCCACCACGCCGGAATTGACCGGCGGCGCGCTCGATGGCGCGGCGCCGGCCTGGGCGGCCGCGCCAGAGACAAATGATTAGGGCCAAGGAAGACCATGACGAATCTCGATCCCAACTTTATCCTCACCGCGCTGATCTTCGCCTTTACCTACCTTGGCCTGGCATTGGGCAAAGTGCCCGGCCTGCGCATTGACCGGGCGGGCATCGCCCTGGTGGGCGCGGCGGCCGCGCTCGCCGGCGGCGTCATCGACATACCGGCCGCCGCCCGTGCCGTCGATTATCGGACGATCGTATTGCTTTTCAGCATGATGGTGGTAGTGGCGTATTTGCATCTCTCCGGCTTTTTCACCCTGGCGACGGAGAAAATCGCCGACCGCTTCAGTTCGCCGCTGCCGCTGTTGGCCACCACGATCGGACTGTCGGGCGTGCTGTCGGCCTTTCTGGTGAACGACGTGGTTTGCGTGGCGTTGACACCGCTCGTCATGGAGGTTTGTCGCCGATTGCGACGGCCCGCCACGCCGTATTTGATCGGCCTGGCGACGGCCTCCAACGTCGGCTCGGTCGCGACGATCACGGGCAACCCGCAAAACATCATCATCGGCTCGCTGTCGGGCATTTCGTACCTGCGGTTTTGCGCCCGGCTGGCCCCCATCGCCATCGCGGGCCTGGTGCTAACGTTTATCATGGTGTCTTTGGTCTATCGTCGGCAATTATCCTCGTCGGATGCGACTGACGCGCCACGACGATCACGCCGTGCCCATGTAAACCGTCCACTGTTGGTCAAGAGCATGCTGGTCACGCTGGCGACCGTGCTGTTGTTTTTCGCCGGCTATCCGATCATGCTGGTAGCGTTGACGGCGGCGGGCGTAATGACGCTTGGCCGTACGCGGCCGGCCAAGATTTATCGCGCGGTGGATTGGCCTCTGCTGGTCATGTTCATCGGGCTGTTCGTGGTGGTCCATGCCTTTGAAATCAACGTGGTGCAGGCCTGGCGGCTCGATCGCTGGCAGTCGCCGCGCGAGTCGCCCGTGGTGATGGTCAGCGGGTTGTCGGTGGTTCTTTCCAACCTGGTCTCCAACGTACCGGCGGTGTTGCTTTTCAAGCCGCTGATGGAGACAATTCCAGAGCGCGAACAAGCCTGGCTGGCCCTGGCGATGTCGAGCACTTTGGCGGGCAATCTGACCCTGCTCGGTTCGGTCGCCAACCTGATCGTGGTTGAAAGCGCGCGTCGCGCTGGTGTGCGGATCGGTTTTCTGGAGTACCTCAAAGTCGGCGTGCCGCTCACTTGTTTGACGACCGCGATGGGCGTGGCCTGGCTGTTGTGGACGTAGTGGATACGCTGTAATCTTCTGTTTTGTTTGCCTCAACTTATTTGAAACATGTCACGGCCAGAACCTACCCCGGCGGATTATTTTGATCCGGTGATTGAAGTGTATAAAAAGGACGTCGATCGTAGTTTGCTGCGGGAGAATCTCAAGCTGACGGCGCAACAGCGGCTGGAGAAGCTGGCGTCTTTTGTCGAGTTTCTCAGCGGGCTACGTGAACAGAACAAGCAAAAAGAGAAAACATGAACATCCGCTTTCAAGACATCTTACCACTACTGGTGAACAGTGGCCTGCGTTTCATCGTGATTGGGGGCGTGGGACGCCCCAAAGACTTTGAAGTGATCGCGGAGTTACAGGCACTTTTAGAAGAGCGCCGCGCGAGGCAGAGTGGCTAACGATGTCCCCAAGCTCCCACGGCACCATTCTTGTCGCTGACGACGACGCCACCATTCGCGGCAATCTGGCGATGTTGCTGTCCGCCGAAGGGTTTGAAGTCGTCCAGGCCGGAAACGGCCGGCAGGCGGCGAGAATACTGGCCGAGACGGGCGTCAGGCTGGCGTTGCTCGACTTGAAAATGCCCGAACTGGACGGTATTGGCGTGCTGCGCGAGTGCCAACCCGAACTGGAGGAGACGCCGGTAATCGTGATTACGGCTTATGGGGGCAGTCAGCCGGCGATCGAGGCCATGAAGCTCGGCGCGTTCGACTACATCACCAAGCCGTTCGATCTGGACGAGGTGCTCTTCACCGTGCGGCGCGCGCTGACGCAGCAAGCGTTGATCGCTCAAGTACGCACGCTGGAAATTGAACGCGACGCCGATGGCGGCCAGCCGGACGAAGAGTTGGTGGGCCGCACTCCGGCGATGATGGAAGTGTTCAAAACAATCGGCCGCGTGGCCGCCACGCGCGAAGGGGTGTTGATTCTGGGCGAAAGCGGCACCGGCAAAGAACTGGTGGCCAACGCGATCCATCTCAACTCCGCGCGTGCCGATCGCCCGTTTATCAAAGTGAACTGCGCGGCGCTGAGCCCGAGCTTGCTCGAAAGCGAGTTGTTTGGCCACGAGCGCGGCGCGTTCACCGGCGCGGTGGCCCAGCGCGTGGGCCGCTTCGAGCAGGCCCACGGCGGCACGTTGTTTCTGGACGAAATTGGCGATTTGGATATTGACCTGCAGGCGAAGCTGTTGCGCGTCGTGCAAACGGGACGGTTCGAGCGCGTGGGCGGCAGCGAAACCATTGAGGCCGACGTGCGCATCGTGTCGGCCACGCATCGCGATTTGCCCGCCATGATCGTCGCGGAGAAGTTTCGCGAAGACCTTTGGTATCGCCTGAACGTGGTGACAGTTTCCTTACCGCCGCTGCGCAACCGGCGCGACGACATACCGCTGATCGCGGAGCAGGTGGTGGCGAGGTTGGCAAAGAAGTATGACTGGCCGCGGTTAACCCTCTCGGCCGAAGCGGGCGCCTGGCTGGCCGAGCAAGCCTGGCACGGCAACGTGCGTGAACTGCAAAACGTGCTTTCACGGGGCGCCGCGTTGGCCCGCGGACGAACGATCTTGCGCGACGATCTCGCGCCCGCGATCTGTGCGCGTGACGCGGCCTCCGCTCCCGAGGCCGGCGGCGTGAAGCTGAAAGACATTCTGGCCGACACGGAGCGGCGCGTGATCGCGCAGGCTTTGGAGCAAGCCAACTTCAATCGCACGCAGGCGGCGCGGGCCTTGGGCATCAGCCGCCGCCAACTGTTCGACAAAATCCGCCAGTACGACTTGAGCCCGCAATAGCCGCCATGGCTTTTTACCGAGCATTGCCGCTGGTGTTCGTTGGCGCGGCAGGCTAGTGCTTTGTCCAGACTTCATTTTCGGGTTCGACTCGACTGGAGGATGGGCCTCCTGGCCCGTCACGTTCGCTTGGTGACGGGCTGCTCTCACACCCTTACCTAGTAACCTACGCGCGCTTGATACTACGTACGTAACAGACGTCGTCGCGTAGGTTAGTAGGGAAGGGTGGGGAGAGCAGCAAGGTAAATGTCTGTAGACCGCACCTCGCAGGGCGGACGCGACGCCACGCGTGAGCAGCCTGTTTCCCTGGGGCGGCACCTCGCATGCGAGTGCCGCCCGCCTAGGAAGCCCATCCTCCAACACACCGCGCCCGCTCACATACACGCAAGATCATTCAGGCGCACCGCCGTTGCGCCTCACTTGGCGTTCTGCCGCGAAGGCGTTTTGCCCCCGGCTGAGCCGCTTTGTCAAACAGGGCCTCCGGTTTGGGCTCGGGGCTGAGATCGGCAAAAGCGAAGGCGACTTCAATCTCGCACTCCACCTCGCCTTCGATTTGCGAACGTGTCACATCATCAATCTGGGCCGCCAGCTTGGCCAGCGCGTCGTTCTCACGCCACGGAGCCAGTTCTTGCGGCTGGCGATAGCCCAAGTGCCAATCTTCGCCAGGACCGACATGCTCTTTCCAACGATACGTCTTGCACTCCAGAAACACGGGTCCGGTGGCGCCCGAGCGAATGTCGGCCACCAAACGGCTCACGCGATCGTGCAGCGCCAGCACGTCGCCGTCGTCGGCGCGTTCGGCGGGCATGCCGTAGCTGCGAGCTCGCCCGGCGATGTTGGCCAACGCCTGGCGGCGAAGTTGGTGGGTGTGAATGGCGTAGGAGTTGTTCTCGCAAACAAACAGAATCGGCAGACGTTTGAGCGCGGCGAAATTCAGGCTCTCGTGAAACACGCCTTCTTCCGTGGCGCCGTCGCCAAAAAAACTGGCGACCACGGCGTCGCTACGGCGATACTTCATGGCGTAAGAGTAGCCGACGGAATTGGCGATGGTGGTGCCGACCACGGCCGAGGTGCCCATCATGCCAACGTCGGTGTCGATGAGATGCATCGAGCCGCCCTGGCCTTGCGAGCAGCCGGTGGCCTTGCCGTACAACTCGGCGATCATCTGCCGCAGGTCGCCCCCCTTGGCCAGATAGAGCGCGTGGCCGCGATACGTGCCAAACACCACGTCGCTGGGCGCGAGCGCCTCGCAGACCGCCACCGAAATCGCTTCCTGCCCGATCGAAAGGTGGACGGGACTTTTGATCTTGTCGAGCGGATAGACGCGCGCGATCTCCTCCTCCACGCGGCGAATGCGATACAACGCTCGATAAAACCGCTCGATCATCGGCCTACCCCACGTTGCCATAGCGGCCGTTTTTCAGCACGGTGTAGCCCTTGACCAGTTCGCGAATGCCGTCGTCGATCGAGTAGGCGGGCTTGAAGCCGGTACGCTCCACCTTCTCGTTGGAGACGATGTAATCGCGCTTGTCAGGGTCTTCGCCCACCGGCGCCTCCAGGTAAACAAACTGCGGCAGATGCTCTTTGATCTTGGCGCACAGCTCCAGCTTGGAAAGGTTGGCGTCGCTGAGGCCGACGTTGTACGCTTGCCCGTGCATGGCCGGAAAATGATCCAGGCCATGCAGAAAAGCACGGGCCACGTCGCGTACGTGGATGTAATTGCGTTTGGCGTGCCCTTCAAAAACCACGACGGTGCGGTCGTTCAGAGCGCGGTACACAAAATCGTTTACCAACAGGTCAATACGCATCCGCGGCGACATGCCAAATACGGTCGCCAGGCGGAAGGTGATGGAGTTTCCGGCATCGAGCACGGCGCGTTCGGCTTCGACTTTGGTGTTACCGTAGAGCGAGATGGGCCGCAAAGGCGTTTCTTCCGTGCAGAATTTGCCCTTTTCGCCGATGCCGTAGCCGCTGTTGGTGGTGGGATAGATCACTTTCTGCCGCGGCGAGCGCAGGCTCAACAGCAGCTTGATGCCGTCGAGATTGGTCGAGCGGCTGGCGGTGGGATCGGCGGCGCAGGCGGGCGCTCCGACGATGGCGGCCAGGGGAATAATGACATCGGCGTCGCGCAAACCGCGCTCAAGGACGCTGGTTTCGCGGCAATCGCCGCGAATGACCGAGAATCGCCGGTTGGCGCAGCACTCCAAGAGGCTGTTTTGGTTGAACAGAAAACTATCAAGCACGGTAACCGTGTGGCCCTGGTCGAGCAACGCCGGCACGAGCACGGAGCCTAAGTATCCCGCTCCTCCGGTAACCAACACCTTATATGGCATGAAATAACCTCCTTATGGGCGAATCGTCGGCATGTTATGCGATTTGCGGTTTTTGGTTAAGAGCGGTTGTCGAACGGTCGCCCGCGTGCCCGCCTGCCAGGAGAAAGCCGAGAGAATGCCGGGCAAGCGCCTTACTTAGCAGGCGATGGCACGCTAGAATTTGCTGGCTTTCCGCACCGCAGGCACATTCAATATCAAGATGCGACATCCGTTACTGGCACCCGATTTGCGCGAGCTTATCAACGAACGCGATGACGCCGGCTTGCGCGAGTTCTTCGTGGGCCACCACCCCGCCGATGCCGCCGAACTGCTTGACGACCTGAAGCCTGAAGAGGTGCTCTTTGTTTTGCGGCTGCTCGATGGCCGCGAGCGGGCGGAGGTTTTTTCTTATCTCGAACCGCCGCTGCAAGAGGGGGTCGCCGGACTGATGGAGCGCAGCGGGCTGGCCGCGTTGCTCACCTATATGTCGCACGACGAACGAGCCGACCTGGTCAGCCGTCTGCCGGCAGAACGCGTCGGAGAGATCATGCCGCTCTTGGCTCACGCCGAGCGCGAAGACATTCGCACCCTGGCCTCTTACCGTGAGGGCACGACGGGGGCGGTGATGACCAGCGACTATGCCACCTTGCCCGCCGAAAGCACGGCCGCCGAGGCCCTCGACCGCTTGCGGCATGAAGCTCCCGATCGGGAAACCATTTATTACTGCTACGTGGTGGACGATCAGCGGCGGCTCATCGGCATTGTTTCCTTGAAGGACATCATTCTCGCGCCGCCCGGCCGGCGGGTGTCAAAGATCATGCTGACCGACGTCGTTTCGGCCACGGTGGATGAAGACCGCGAACTGGCGGCCCAAAAGCTGATGGAATACGATCTCATCGCCTTGCCGGTGGTGGATGCGGACGGTCGGCTGGTGGGCATCGTCACGCACGACGACGTGATCGACGTGATTGTCGATGAGGCTTCGGAAGACGTTTATCGCCTGGGCGGCATGGAACCTTTGGGCGACAGTTATTTGCGCACGTCGTTCGCCTCGCTGTGGGGCAAGCGGGGCATGTGGCTAGCCATTTTGTTCGTGGGCGGCTTCTTGACCACCACCGTGCTCGCCTTTTACGAACCAGTGTTCCAGCAACTGCCGGAGTTGGTCTTTTTTCTGCCGCTGATCATCTCGGCGGGAGGCAATTGCGGCTCGCAATCGACCACGTTGATCACACGCGCGCTGGCGCTGGGCGAGATCGACCCCCGCGATTGGTTTCGCGTCCTGTGGTATGAGATACTGATGGGCGCCTCGTTGGGGCTGGCGTTGGCGGTGGTGGGTTTTTTGCGCGCCTATTTCACGCCGGTGCCCGACGGCAACGCCTTGGTGAACCCGGTGCAATTATCGCTGGTGGTGGCGTTGTCGGTGGCGGCGGTCGTCCTCTGGGGGAACCTGGTGGGCGCCTTGCTGCCGTTGATGTTGAAACGCGCCGGTCTCGATCCGGCGTTGATGTCCAATCCCTTGCTGGCCAGCCTGGTCGATGTCACCGGCATCGTGGTTTATTTCGCCATCGCCAAGTTGCTGCTGTTGGGGGGTAATCCAATCGCCCGGTGAACTGGGCATGCCCGCTTGATCGGTCTCGCGCTGCGCGATCGTCTGGTGAGTCAATTCGTCGAGCACCAGGTGCTGGTTAAGCGAACTTGGTCACGCCGGGCAAGGCCACCGAGGCCACCGGCAGCGAGCTCCAGTCGTAAGCGGGCGGCGTCAGGTCTTCTTGCGAGTTGAGCGCTTGATCCCAGGTGATGGTCTGGCCGGTATACGTCGCCATGCGGCCCATGATGGCCAGCATGCTGCTGCGCGCCATGTAAAGGCTGTTGTCAATCGGCTTGCCGGAGCGGATGCTGGCGAACAGCTCGTCGTGCTCCACCTGGTACATGTTGGGATTTGGCCCGCGATACCGCCAGGGGTTTTCACCGCTGATGTTGTGCGACATGACGTCCACCTTGCCCTTGGTGCCAAGGATGTAGTCATTCACGTCCATGCTGCAGTGGTCTTGCTGGCGGCAAAAGGCGAAGAGCTTGACGCCGTTGGCATATTCATAAACCACCGCGTGGTGATCGAAAATGTTGCCGTACTGCGGCTGCACGCGCACCTGCCGGCCGCCCAGGCCCGTGGCCTTCACCGGCGGCTCGTCTTTCATCAGCCAGGCCGCTTTATCGAGGCTGTGAATATGTTGTTCGACGTTGTGATCGCCCGAGAGCCAGGTGAAGTAGAGCCAGTTGCGAATCTGCCATTCCATGTCGCTCCAGTTCGGCTGGCGCGGCTTCACCCACAAACCACCGGTGTTGTAGTTTACTTGCACGGCCACCACGTCGCCGATGGCGCCGTCGTGAATGCGGTTCATCAGCTCGCGCTTCGGCTGATGATAACGCCAGCAAAGGCCCGATACGACCGACAGGCCCTTCTGACGAGCTTCCTCGGCCGTCGCCAGCACGCTGCGCACGCCGGGCGCATCGACGGCCACCGGCTTTTCGGCGAAGATATGTTTGCCGGCCTCGACCGCGGCCTTGAAATGCAGCGGCCGAAAGTGCGGCGGCGTGCAAAGCAATACCACGTCGACGCCGCTTTCCAGCACCTTCTTGTAGGCGTCGAATCCGGCGAAGCAACGATCCGGCGGCACGTCGATTTTGCCTTCGGGCACCTCTTTTTTCAGCGCGTTGAGGCTATCGTTAATGCGGTCGGCGAAGGTGTCGCCCAGGGCCGTGAGCTTGACGTTTTTATCGGCCAGCAAAGCGTTTTTGGCGGCGCCGGTGCCGCGATTGCCGCAGCCGATGAGGCCGACCTTGAGTAGGTCGTCGCCGCCGGCATGGGCGCTGCGCGTCATGCTTAACGTACCGGCCAAGGCGCCGGCCACGACCACCGCGCCAGATTCTTTCAGGAATTCGCGGCGCGAAGGCATTGTGCGGAGGCTTTGGTTCTGGGACCGGGTGTTATAAGAAGGGGCGGACATCGCTGGGGCTCCTGGCAGGACAATGAACTAGGCGGGCAAGCGGCCGCACGGGCCGCGAAGCCTCTAGTATAACATCAAATCGAGGATAATGCGAAGGGGGGTTCACGATTCGGCCTCCGGCGAAATGCCCGTCTCCACCGCGGTTCTCAGTGCTAATGGGCTAAACTCCCAGGCGGTGCGGTAGGTGGATTCCAATGGCGTGGCGACATAAAAGTCGCTCGACAAGAAAAGAGGTAGGTTGGGCAAATCGTCGCCAAATGCGAGCGGCTCAATGTAAGCCACGCGCTCAGCGCCGGACAAGTACGACACCGCGATGCGATCTTTACCATGCGGAAACGTGAACGGCTCCTCAATGAACTGATCCCAAATCGCTTTATGAATTCCGCAGGGGTCGCGCGCAGTCGGAGGGAAAAGGTCGACGACCAACACATGAATGCCGGACGCTAAAAAATCGGCGGTCTTCTCCACGAATTCGCGCAGCGACGCGCGACAGTCTTTGTTGCCGGGCGAAACGATCTCGATCACCGCCAGCATACGGCCCAAGTGGTGCTTGATGACGACTCGGTTCGCCCGTTCGGCATAGAAGCCGCAATCGGTTCGGCGCACCATTTGCGCGACGGGCGGCGGAAGAGTAGCCACTCCGCCCATCTCGGGCGGACCAACGCGAGCGGCGCGGTGCTCAATGGCCAACACATCGCCTTCGCGCGGCCCGAGCCGTTGCTCGACCAGGGCCGCGACGCCCTCAGGCAGGCCGCCACGATTCAACGCGCGCGCCAGTTCGATCGTCCAGTCTTGATGGAAATGATGAAACAGGCCCTCAGGCACCTTTGTCCAATCGTGAATGGGCATGAAGTCACCCGCGCCCCAGCAGCTTGCACACTTCCCGCCACGGCCGCGTGTTGGCCACGTCGTGCTTCGTCAAACCGCCGCGGCGGGCCTGCAAAATGCCGTAACGCATCTTGTCGAGGCCTTCGACGGCGTGCGCGTCGGTCGAAATCACAATCGGCACGCCGTGCTGCTTGGCCGCCGCGCAGGCCACGTCGTCCAGGTCGAGCCGCATCGGGTGGGCGTTCAATTCCAGAAACTTGCCGTGTTGCCGGGCGGCCTTGAACACGGCGTCGAGATCGACCTCATAAGGCGGCCGGCGATTGATGAGGCGGCCGGTCGGATGGGCGATGGCGCACACGTTAGGGTTGGCCAGCGCATCCAAAATGCGCCGCGTGATCTGCTCGCGCGGTTGCTTTTGCCCGTAATGCACGCTCGCCACCACCCAATCGGCTTCGCTCAACACGTCGTCGTCCAGATCAAGGCCGCCCTTCTCCAGGATATCAACCTCCACGCCTTTCAAAACCGTGATGCCCTGGACGCGGCGATTGAGTTGGTCGATCTCGGCCCATTGCCGGCGCAAGCGGTCGGCGTCGAGGCCGTTGGCCATCGAGACACGCTTGGAGTGATCGGTGACGGCGAGGTATTTCAGCCCCCGTCGTTTTGCGCCCTCGACCATCTCCTCAAGCGATGCCGTGCCGTCGGTGGCCGTGGTGTGGCTATGCAAATCGCCCACGATGTCGCCGCGCTCGATGAGCGGCGGCAATGGCCCCGACGCGGCCCATTCAAACTCGCGCCGCGCTTCGCGCAGCTCCGGCGGAAAGCACGGCAAATCGAGCGCGGCGTAAACCTCTTCCTCCGTGCGGCCGGCCAGATATTCCTCGCCGCGGAAAACGCCATACTCGTTAATCTTCAGGCCGCGGTTTTTGGCCAGCCCGCGCAGGATGACGTTGTGATCTTTCGATCCGGTGAAGTATTGCCAGGCCGCGCCGAACGATTCTTCCGGCACCACGCGTAAATCGACTTGCAATCCGCCCGCCAATCGCACCGACATTTTCGTATCGCCGCGGCCCAGCAGCGTTTCGACCGCCGCGAAGGCGGCCAACCGGTCCATCACTTCCGCCGGATCGCTCGAGACCACCAGAAAATCGAGATCGGCCACCGTATCGCGGCCGCGGCGATAACTTCCGGCCGGTTCGATCTCTTTGATGCTTGAGCACGATCGCAAGTGGTTGAGCAGCGATTGCGCGAAATCGTCGGCCTCGGCCCACATCAGCCGTTGCTGCGTTGAACTGGCGAGATCGAGGCCCGCCAGAATGGTCTGCTCTGTTTTCGCGCCAAAGCCTTTGAGCTTTTGTACGCGATTGTCGGTACACGCCGCGCGCAGTTCATCGAGCGTATTGACGTGCAGTTCACGATGCAGCAGGGCGGCCTTCTTTGGCCCCACGCCAGGCACGCGCATGAGCGTCAGCACGGAGGCGGGAATTTGCGCGAGCAACTCCTGATGAAACGGCAGGCTGCCGGTCTGACAGAGCGTGGCGATTTTTTCTGCCAGGTCTTTGCCGATGCCGGCGATTTCGGTGAGCTGGCGCGTTTCGTCGCCGAGCAGGTTTTCGACCGACTCGGTAAGGTCGCGCACGGCCCGCGCGGCGTTGCGATAGGCGCGCACGCGGAAGGGATTGGCGTTGTCGATCTCCAGCAGATCGGCGATTTCATCGAGCACGATGGCGATTTGAGCGTTGTTCATGGCCGTTTATTCTACCGTCGCCGCCGCCATGTGGCACAGATCCGGCAGATGGATGCCGAAGGCATCGGTTACCTTCGCCGAGGCAACTGTTTTGTGCCGGTGGCAGACATGGAGCGGGCGCAGAATCTTCTCGGGGCGCAAAGAAACGGAGGCGTAAGTAGTATATATGCCACGAAAACCGCATCGATGACATGTTTTTTCAAAATCCAATGAGCGAACACCGAAAACCGATGCTGCTTGCCCCACACGAAAAACGAGCGTCACAATAAAAAAACCCCGTGAAACACGGGGTTTTTGTGGCGAAAAGCGAAGTGGACAGGGCCGGGATTGAACCGGCGACACACGGATTTTCAGTCCGTTACCCACTTTCCGTAACCGCTGAAACGGAAACGCCTTGCGACACGGCCGAAAAGGTGGTTGCACGCCGGGTTGCACTAAACTTTCCAAAATCGACCCCCGAAACCCTCGCCACCGACCCCGATCTTGCCGCCGTCGTGAAGGTCTGGCCGACGTTGCCCAAGGCCACCCGCCGGCGAATCATGGAACTGGCCAAGGGCGGAAAGTGATAGGCTATGATGGTGGGTATGGAAAGCGATTGGCACGAAATGGCGGAAAATGGCAGGGCCGTGGGCGACGGTGAGCTTGCCGGGCCATCGGGCGATGATGCCCTGATATTGGCCCTGGCCGCCGGCGACACCGTTACCGGAGCCGCCGCCAAAGCCGGCACAAGCGAGCGAACCGCCTACCGCCGGCTGGCCGATGAAGACTTCCGCCGGGCAGTGAGCGAGGCCCGTGGCCGTTTGTTCGATGCTGCCTTGGGCAAGCTGGCCGGCATCGCCGCGAAAGCCGCCGACACGCTCGATAGGCTGATGGACGATGAAAAGGCGAGCGTGGCCTTGGGAGCTGCCAAAGCGGCTTTGGAGCTAGGCCCGCGGTTGCGTGAATCGACGGAGCTTGAAGAGCGGTTGGCAAGGTTGGAAGGCATGGCCAACGGGGGCGAACATGCGAACGAAAAGCCGGCCGCATAGACCGCCTTGGAAAACTGCGCGATGAAACGAATCGAAACCCGGCTGGCAAAACTGGAAACGCGACAACGCGAGCAAGGCGAACCGGATGACCCCGACCGGCCGCGCACCATCGCTGAAATATGCGGCTACCCGCGCGGCACGATGCTGTCGACGATCTTGAAGCGGGAAGATGAGCGGATGGCCCGTGAGATTGCCGCCGGTACGTATCAACCGCCCGAACCGCCCGACCCGGATTACGTGCCCGAAAACGTGATTGACGTTGAATCGGCGTTCCTGAAGATTACCGGCGACCGCGACGGCTGGAAACAACGCCAGCTTTTTCTCAAACGCGACTTGGCGGAAATGGTGCGCCGAGAGTGGCCTGACATTGACGCCGAACCGCCGGCGACTGAACCCGAAGCCATCCCGTCAACGTCTTGACTGGTACGTCAACCACCGGCGATACTAGGGCATGGTAAGCGTTCGCCTGACGCCAGAGGCCCGTAAGCAATTCCATGCCTTGCCGCATGGCATTCGGCCGCGGGTGGCCGCCCTGTTGGCCGCTTGCGGAACTGGCCCAACGTGAGCGGCGCCAAGGCGTTGTCGGGTGAACTGGCCGGCCGCTATCGGCTACGCACCGGAGCGTACCGCGTGCAATTCACCGCCCGACAAGACGGCGACGATTGGGTTGTGGTGGTGGAAAAGATCGGACACCGCGACGGGTTTTATTAGAGGGAAGCGAACGATGATTGATTTTGCCGCGATACAAACCTTGACCTTAGCCGGCGAGCGGTTTGTTGTCTTGCCCGAAGCGGAGTTTCTACGCATGGCCGGCGAGTTGCCTGAACCGGAATTGCCCGCCGCCTTGCCCGATGGCAACTACCCGGCGTTTGAAAGTATGCGGGCCATC
>DASVGM010000840.1:0-5084 GCA_036379555.1 Pirellulales bacterium
GGCTACTTGCCCACTGGCGGCATCGAGCACTTGAATCGAACCGTCGGCCAAGGCCAGCGCCACAAGCTTTCGATCGGGGCTGACGGCCATCGCGGTCGGCGCGATGGGCAACGCGGCCAGCGACCGCGCCGGCCCGGCGGGCAGGTTCCACACGCGCATCAAGTTGTCGCCCCCGCCGGTCACCACTTGCCCGTTGCCGGCAATGGCCAGCGCCTGCACGGCGACCGGCAGGTCGATGCGGCCCGCCGGCGCGCCGTCGGCCACTTGCCAGACGCGCACGCTTTTATCGGCCGAGGCGGAGATGAGCTTCGCGTTGTCGGCGGTGAATCGCAGAGCCGTCACCGCGGCGGTGTGGCCCGCCAGCGATTTCGCGGCTTGCCCGGTGGACAAATCCCAGAGCTTGATGCTGTAGTCGGCGGCGGCGGTGGCCAGCCATTTGCCGTCGGGGCTGGTGGCGATCGTCTGGGCGCCCTCGGCGGCGGTGGTGTCGAACGTGGCCAACCGCACGTCGCGCGGCCGCTGCCAGAGCTTGATGGCGCGGTAGCCGCCCGACGCCAGCAGCGAACCATCGGGGCTGAAGGCCAGCGATTGAATCAGATCGAGATCGGCCACGCCGGGCTGCTTATACACGCCCGTCTTCAACAGCTCGGGGTCGGTCAGCCGGCACACGAAGCGGCCGGTGGGCAGATGATAGACAAAGATCTGGTTGGCCCGGCCGCAGGCGGCGAATTGGCCATCGGGCGTGACGGCCACCGCGTAAATGGGGTTCACGCCGGGCGGCAGCGGTTGCCAATGCACCTCGCTGCCGGCGCCGCTGACAATGCCCGCTGCGCCTTGATCGATCCATAGCTTGATCAGCCCCAGCTCTTCCGGCGTGAAGGGCTTGGCGGCCACTTTGTTATCTGGCGGCGGCATGAGCGAGTCGGTCTTGCCGGTGGCTCGGCCCAGCAGCAGGCTTTCGGCGCTGTTCTTGGGCACCACGGCGGGGCCGGTGTCGCCGCCCTTGATGATTGCTTGTGGTGTCTCGAGCACCAGCCCGCTTTCGGCCTTGGTGGCGTTGTGGCAGGCCACGCAGTTTTTCTTTAGCAGCGGCAGCACCTCGCGCTCGAAATCGACCGGCGTGTCGCGCTTGATCTCGGCGATGGCGATCACATCGTCAGCCGCGGCAGGCCCTGCAACCATGGCAGCCGCGACGATCGAAAGACAGGCAATCCAAACTGACAGGCGGTTCCGTGGCATGACAAGCTTCCGGGAGGGATTTTTAATGCGGTCGTTCGGCCCGGCGGGCGACCATTTGGGGTCGTGTCTCGGCCGATTGGCAGGTCTAAACTACCCTATCGCGCCGCGGGCCCCTTTACAAGAGTTTGGCGCCGACGCCGGGCTGAATCGGCCCGGCTCGGGTCCGATGTTGATCGCGCGTCCGCGGAAGCGGATAATAAAGAGGGTGTGAGCCCACATGGTGTTGGCATGAATGAATTCAGCAAGTGTGACCAACTCCGTTTGGCGGGCAAGACCGCCGCCGACGTATACGCTGCTGCCAGCAGGGATGGTGTGGACGACATACGCGCGATTCGCATGCTACGCGCGCTGTTTGGCATGTCGTTGGGCGAAGCCAAAGAGGCGATCGGCGTCGCTGAGGCATTTATCGAGCCACAACAAGTTGTTGTTGGCGCAACGGTCTACTGGGAAGGGGCCGATACGGTCGATGGTCCGTGGATCGCCCAGGCGCGCGTCGAAAAAATCGAGGATGACTGCGCGGTCGTTGCCGATCACCGAAAGTTTTTGATCCGGCCCGAGGGCCTGACTGAAGTTGAGCCGCATGGCCTGCTCGAAAGAATACGGCTGAGTTACTTCGAGAAAGGGCTGGCCAGCAGATTGCAGCAGTCGGCGGAGTTCTGGCAAGATCTGGCCGAGCTCGGTCACAGCGGCTCGTAACAGCCAGCGCGCTAGTTCGTTTCGATCTATACGCCAGCGATTTTGCCGAGTCCCGCCACTCGCTTAACGATTGCGCCACAGTGAAATTTGACCGCGGGAGCTGCCGCTTGCTCCGTTGCAGGGGCTTCGGCCACGCAGAGGTGCCCTCGACGGCGCACATCCGTTCTGCCGTGGCGAGGATTTAGGGCAACCGAATGCGCCAAGTGTCGGAATCGCGTGACGTGTGAAACACGCCGTGGATCGTGATCGCACTCGCCTCGGCTTCGTAGATGGCCGCGTAAGGGAATCGGCGGACCAAGGCGCGTCGGTAGGTTTCGAATGCGATGCCGTAGAACTCAGGCGTCCGACGAATCCTCTCGAAGCAGGCGTCGACGCAATTGAGAAAGTCTTCCCCGAGGCCGGTCCCCTGCGCCTCGTACCAGTCGTAGATCGTCGCCAGGTCCTCTTGGGCTTCAGGAACGACGATTAAGTTAGCGGCCATGGCGCTGCCGAATATTCCGCTTCACCTGACTCCACTCGAGGCCCGAAGCGGGGTTTTTGAGAAGGTTTGCCTTTCGCCGCTCCACCTCCTGCTTTTGCCACTCAGGGATCGGCACGTCCTCCGGCGTCGCCGCGAGATCGTCCCAAAGATCCTGCACCAACTGCAGTTTTTCAGCAGGGCTCAAATCGAAAATCGAAACGCCTTGCGGTAATGAATCAGACGCCATAACAGTTTCCTACGCTTGTTGCCGAATCTGATGCCATTGTAGTGCGGTCCGAGACCGGCGGCGAGGGGAATCCGAACAAAACCCGCTGAACCCCCGGCGCGCGCAGCCCGGTACGTGCGTCATTCGATAACCCAGGGCGCAGCTCTTGATGTTGCGATTTCAACCTGCCAGGTTGTTTGGCAGGTGGCAGCTCTGAAAGGGCGTCATTCCCTCGGCGTCATCTTTGGTTGCAATTCGTTCGCGCGGCAGCCAAAATGAAATGATCGCTACCGTAACCGACGCGGAGACCAAACGCCGCCGTGAAATCCATCTACGAGATCGGCTGATGGCGAAACAACATCGCGTGCCGACACCGCGTTTTGGCATCGGAGAATGGTACGGCCACTCGTTCGCCAGCCTCACCGCCGCACAACGCCGAGAATACGCGGCCATCGCCTTGCATCAGAGTTCTCCTGTCGAAGATACATTTCTCCGATGATCCATCCGATGCGGACCCTGAAGGGTCGGCGGCGTGCCACTAAGACGAGGCAAGACCGCCAGCGCGAGCGAGCGGTCGCAAAAGGCGCGAAAATCTCGCAAGCCACTCGCCAGGTATAAAACGGGAAGAGGCCGGCGTGCGCGATGACGCGCGTCGGCCACGCGGCCCGCGTAACGCGAAAGTACCCGGGCCGAAAATCCACCAAGCCAGATTTCTGGGATGCTGCAAGGAGAGGCCGGGGAAAGAGGGGTCGGGATTCGGGGGCCGGGGTCAGGGAGGACGAGCGACTAGGCGACGAACACCACCGAAACGACTAACCCAGAAGGAACGCGGATGAAAACATCCGCGTTCATCCGTGTGCGTCTGTGGCCGATTTCTTCCTGGCCGCCATGCCGGGGCGCCAGCGCCAAATTCGACGTAACTGCCCATTCGCGCGGTCCCAAGATTTCCCCCGCCGCGGAAGGGGTAGATCGCGGTTTTTCTCGGGTTCGGCCGGCAGTTGCAAATTTGCAACTGCCGTGCGCCCAGTGACGGCGAAACAGCACTTACGGCGCGAAGGCACGCGCGGTCGGGGCTCGCGAGCAAGCCGGCTGCTTGGCGAAACCGCCAAGACGCCGCGGGAAACCGACCAAGCCAGATTTCTGGGATGATGCGGAGAGGGCGCCACGGATTAACACCGATGAACGCGGATGAAAAAAATCCGCGTTCATCCGTGTGCATCTGTGGCCGATTACTAACCGGCCGCCACGCCGGGGCGCCGGGGCCAAGTGCGACGGAACTGCCCACTTGCGCGATCCCAAGATTTCCCCCGCCGCGGAAGGGTGAGATCGCGGTTTTTCTCGGGTTCGGCCGGTGAATGCAAATTTGCACTCACCGTGGGCGGCGACGCCGCGAAAAAGGACTTACGGCGATGGGAACAGGGGTCAGGATGCGGGGGTCGGGGGTCAGGGAAGACGGGGGCGCGACAACGCGAGTGGGCGAGAGCGCGAGTGGGCGAGAGGGCGAGACGCGCTGCGGATGCCGAATCCTGAATCGTGCAGCCGCGCTCGCGTCGGCGAGAATGGGTGCTCGGCGAACTCGCCCTAACCAACCGTCAAGCCGGAACCTGCGAGGGGCAAGCGACGCTGGGTGGCCGTGTTTTTCGCAAGCAAGTTCAACAAACTCAGACTAAGTCCGAGTTTCGGTAGTGAGAGGGAAAATGTCATTTCTCAACCACCACATTCACCGGCTGCTCGACGGTCAATTGCTGGCCGTTGAAGGGGGCGGTGGCTTTGACCGTGAGCGTGTGATTGCCGGGCGTGGCGGTGGCGGCGGCCTGAATCACGAGCTTGCCTTCGTTTTGCCCGGCGGCAATCGTGGCGGCGGCAATCGTCAGGCCCTGCACTCCATTGGGCACGGCGGCCTGAAGTTGCACCGCGTCGGCGTAGCCATAGAGCCGCGTGATCTTTACCGGCACTTCGGCCTGCGCGCCTTGCTTGAGCGCGGCGGGCGGGGCCGTGGCGGTCATGGTGATCGGCGCGGCGGTGATTTTAATGGTGGTGGTGGTCGAGGGCCAAAAGAGCTGCACGTCTTTGGGGTTGGCGGCATTGGTGGCGTCGGTGGCGCGCTTTTCGGCGGCGGTCTTGAGATCCGCGGCGGTCTTAGCTTTGGCGGCAGCTTCGGTGGCGGCTTTTTCGGCGGCGGCTTTGGCTTCGTTCGCCGCTTTCAGCTTGGCCTCGGCCTCGGTGGCGGCTTTGGCGGCGTTGGCCTGTGCGTCGGCGGTGGTTTTGGCTTTGGCCGCGGCGTCGGCCCCTGCCTTTTCCGCGGCGGTTTTGGCCGCGGCGAGGTCTTGATTGTTGGCGTCGGCCTGGGCGGCCGCCGCCGCGGCGGTTGCTTTTTCGGCGGCCGCCTTCGCCTCGTCAGCGGCTTGCTTGGCGGCAGTGTCGGCGGCTTGCTTGGCCGCCTGGGCAGCCTTGAGCGCCGCG
>DASVGM010000841.1:0-4106 GCA_036379555.1 Pirellulales bacterium
GACTACAGTGTCTTCGGCAAATATCGGCGCACGCCGCTGCCGACGCAAAAGCCCCTTTACGAGGTTTGGTTGTCGTACGCCATCATTGGGAAGGTGCGCACCGGTCCGTTAGTGACGTGGCAGTTCTACCGACACGGCATCGGGGTGAAAGTTGGCGGCATCGGTGACGTGTTCTTACCGTTGGAGGAAATTGATGCCATCGAGATTCGGGCCCGCTTTCTGGGCTTGATGAGTGAGCTTACGCACCACTGCCCCGAGGTACGAGGGCCGATCGGCGTCCCTAACGGTGTCGCTAAGATCATGGCTCATTATTACCCAGCGAAGGTGTTGGTCGCCGCGAAGCGGATTTGAATAACCGGCATTCGCAAATCGGGACAGCGAATGTAGGGTTGAAGAAGCGGATTGACGTCGATGCGACGTCCCATCCCCGAGCACTCCGGTTTTGGCGCTAGGGCGATAAACCTTCGTGGCAGGATGCCAAGACATTCTTTGCAGGATGCGTTCCCCGTGTTGCTAACGCCCGCGGGCCGAAATTCCAGTTCCCATTGAACCAAGACGGCCTTCGCCGGTATCGTGGAACTGCCCGGCGGCCGACGATGCGGAGCCCATGCCCGAACCGGTTCGATGGCATAGGCGCTCGCTCCGCCCGCTCGCCGGTCTCGCCATCGCCTCTCCAAGAACCTGGAGTTGCCACAATATGCTGCGTATTTTCGAGCCGTTTTCCAAGCAATCTGATTCGCGTCTCTCGCGCCGCGAATGGCTGCGCGTCGGTGGCATCGGCCTGGGAGGTATGACCTTGCCGGCGCTCGCCGCCGCGGCGCCAACCGCGCCTTTAACCGCGCCGGCGGCTTCGCATCAAGCGTTCGGCAAAGCCAAATCGGTCATCGTGATCTTTCTCGGCGGCGGGCCGCCGCAACACGAAACCTGGGATCCCAAGCCTCAGGCCCCCGCGGAGATTCGTGGCGGATTTGGAACCATCGCCACGCGGACGCCCGGACTCAGGGTTGGGGAACTGATGCCATTAACCGCCCAACTCACCGACAAGATCGCCGTGTTGCGGGCGATGGTAACCAACGACAACTCGCACTCGTCCAGCGGTTATCAGATGATGACCGGCGTTCCGCACATTCCGCTGACCGCGGAGAACGCGGTCTCCAAGGCGCCCAATCTGTCCCCGCATTGGGGCGCCGTCACCAAGTATCTCAAGCAACATCGCCACAGCGCCTTTCCGGACGCCATCACACTGCCCAACCACATTGCCAACACCGGAGAAGTGGTTTGGCCGGGGCAAACCGGCGGAGTTCTTGGCCCCAAGTACGACCCTTGGCTGCTCACGTGCGATCCGTCTCAACGCGAGTTTCAAGTTCCGGACCTCGCCTTGCCGGCCGAACTTCCTCCGCTGCGCTTCGATCGGCGCTTGACGTTGTTGTCGCAGGTGGATCGCCACTTGGCCGGGCTGCGAGATTCGCCGGCCATGTCGCGGTTTGGCATGCATACGGAGCAAGCGCTCGACCTGCTGGCCGGATCGCGGGCGCGGAGCGCCTTCGATTTGTCGCAAGAAAGCGATGCGACGCGCGACCGCTACGGACGCACCCGCTGGGCGCAGAGCATACTGCTGGCCCGGCGTCTGGTGGAAGCCGGCGTATCGCTGGTGCAGATCAACTGGTGCCGGGTCGATGGTGAGCCCAACGGCGGCGGTTGGGACACGCATGACAAGCACAACGACTTGCTGAAGCGATTTCTGATGCCGTGGATGGACCAGGCGTATTCATCGCTGCTGACCGATCTGGCGGAGCGAGGATTGCTCGATGAGACGCTGGTGGTTTGGGTGGGCGAGTTCGGCCATACGCCGCGCTTCAACGCGCGGGCCGGGCGAGACCACTGGGGGCATTGTTTCTCCATCGCCCTGGCCGGCGGGGGAGTGCGCGGCGGAGTCGCGCATGGCAAGTCGAACGCGCACGCGGCGTTTCCCGTGGACGGACGAGTTGAGCCGCGAGATCTTCTGGCCACCATGTTTCACTGTCTCGGCCACTCGCCGGACACGCCGCTACACGATCTGGAAGGTCGTCCGCTGCCGGTCAGCCGCGGGCGTGTGATCGAGGAGATTCTTTGACCCGGTGCGAGCCTAAGAGGCTGTTTCCAGGCCGCCAAACCAATACAATGGCGTCTTTGACCGCTCCCTTGCGTAAACGCCTCGATGCCTCCTGAAAACCCGGCCGCTCCCACCTTCCGCACCGTTACCTTGGGCTGCAAGGTCAACCAGTATGAGACCCAATACGTGCGCGAGGGCCTCGCGCTGGCCGGCTATCGTGAGGCCGGCGAACGCGAAACGGCCGATCTGTGCGTCGTCAACACCTGCACCGTCACCAGCGAAGGCGATGCCAAGAGCCGGCAAACCATCCGGCAACTCGCCGCCCGAAATCCGCAAACGCGCATCGTCGTCATGGGCTGCTATGCCACCCGCTCGCCCGACGAAGTGGCCGCGCTGCCGCGCGTGGTGGAGGTGGTGCGCGACAAACGCGAACTGCCCGACCTGCTGGGGCGTTTTGGCGTGGTCGACGTGCCGACCGGCATCTCGCGCTTCGACTGCCGCAAGCGGGCCTACGTCAAGGTGCAAGACGGCTGCCTGCTGCGGTGCAGCTTTTGCATTATTCCGCACGTGCGGCCGGCGCTCGCCAGCCGCCCCCCGGAACACATCGTCGCCGAAGTCGAACGGCTGGTCGCCAACGGCTATCGCGAGATCATTCTGACCGGCATTCACCTGGGGCATTACGGCGTCGATTTCAACGCCGGGCGACCCAAACGCGAATGGCTTAGGCTTTCGCACTTGATTGAGCGACTCATCCGGGTAAGCGGCGAATTTCGTCTTCGCTTATCAAGCATCGAGGCGACGGAAGTGACGCGCGAACTCATCGAGGTGTTGGCCGCCAACCCGACGCGCGTGTGCCCGCATTTACACGTTTCGTTGCAAAGCGGGTCGGATCGCATTTTGCGCGGCATGCGCCGCCGCTGGTGTAGCCGGCGGTTTCGCGATCGCTGCCAACTGGTCAAAGAGCGGCTCGACCAACCGGCCTTCAGCACCGACGTGATCGTCGGCTTTCCGGGCGAAAGCGAGGCCGATTTTGAGGCGACCTGCCGCGTGGTGGACGAGGTCGGTTTCATGAAGCTGCACGTGTTTCCCTACAGTACACGTCGCGGCACGGCCGCGGCCGATTTTCCCGGCCAGATTCCAAAACATGTCAAGCAAGAGCGTGCCCGGCGACTGGCGGAAATGGAAACGCGGCTGCTGGAGCGTTACGCCTCGTCGCTGATTGGCCGGAAGCTGCAGGTCATGGTGGAGTCGCCCGTGGGCGACCGGCCGGGCCAGGCCTATGGCACCTCATGCCGCTATGTCGCCGTGGTCGTGCCCGCCGCGGCGGAGCATTTCGGCAAGTTCCGCGAGGCGGTGCCCCGGCGGTTTTTGGCGGGGCGTTTGGAAGCGACGCTTTAGGCCGGCGGAAAAGGGATTGGTGGCGAAATGCTTCGTGTAGACGGCCAACGTGATACTCCACCCGGCGAGCGGGTGGCATCAACGGTCCAACACCGCCGCGACGAAACGAAGTAACAACTGTCAACCCTTCGTGTTGCGATTTGAGACGACGCCGGCCGATGAGTAATCCGGGCTAAAAATCGCCGTTGATCGGTTCACCGCCGGCTTTGGTCATGATCGCCCGCAGCAGTTGCGCTCCAATCGTGTCGAGCAAAAACGAGGTGTGGCCGTCGGCGAATACGACCGTCGCGCCCTGTGGATGATGGCTGGAAATGTCGGTGGGCGAGCCGTTGATCGTGAACGTCATCTGGTTCATGTCCAGATCGCGCGGTTCCATCCAAGGAATGCCCGCGTTGGCCGCTTCCACCACCGCGATCGTGTTTGATGTGCCGTCCTTGATGTCGGCAATCGAAGACGGTGAATCGGCGTCGAAGAGCGTGGCCGGCCCCGTGATGGCGGCATAAGCGGTGGTGGTGCTCACCGGCCCGCCGGCCGCGTCCGACGGACAGCGATAAACATTCGGCATGAGGGCCGCCAACTGGCTATTGTTGGGTCCGTCCCACGGCTCGTTGAAGTT
>DASVGM010000842.1:0-2989 GCA_036379555.1 Pirellulales bacterium
CACGAGATCAACGGCTGGGACGGCCCCACGCGTCGCCGCGGACCCGACCTGCGAACCGAGCCGGTCTACTTTGCCGCCGCCCAGTCAGTGTTGACCGATTCGGGGCTGAACGATCAACAGCGCGCCTGGGCGCACGAGGTGGTTGATCATCCCGATCGCCGCGAGGCGCGTCACCTGCTGGCCGAGTCGATTAACGCCGATGCCGCGTTAGTGCCTGCGGCCGACAAGAGCCAGCCGCAGACCACTGAAAAGATGGGCGGCGAAGTCGCCGAAGCGAAGGCGCTCGACGCTGCGGGCGACGGGGAGTCGCCCGTGGCTGACAAAGCCCATTTGACCGCCGCCACTCATAAACTGGCGGGCCTCTTGGCGGCCGACGAAGAGACGCCCGGTCAATATCGCAAAGTCGGGCCAAGCTTGCGTTACGTGGGCAGCAAGCTCGACTTGCCCTTCCTCGTTGATTGGATCAAAAACCCAACCGATTTCCGCCCCACGACCAAGATGCCGCGGTTCTTCGGCTTGTGGGACCACCTCGTGTCGGAACAAAAGCTGGACGATCGCGGTCGCCCGGTCTTCGACGACAAGGGGAATCCGGTCCAGGTCGAGAGCCAGGGCCGGAAAGACGCGCAGAAGTACGAACCGGTCGAGATTCGCGCTATCGCGGAATACCTGCTCGCTCGCAGCCAGCCATTTGAATATGTGGAGCGCCACGACGGCATTACGGAAGAAGCCTCCGCCGAACGTGGCAAGGAGTTGTTCTCGATTCGGGGCTGTCTGGCCTGCCACCAGCACAAGGATTTTCCAGAAGGCAAGCAGAGCCAAGGGCCTGATCTTTCGCGCATCGGCGCGAAGCTTACAACCGAAGACGGCAAGCGCTGGCTGTATAGCTGGGTCCGCGAGCCGAACCGCTATCACGCCCGCACGGTGATGCCCAATCTCTTCCTGGAGCCGATTACCGGCGCGGATGACAAAACTTCCGACCCGGCCGACGACATCACCGCCTATCTGCTTTCTTCGCAAGAGGATTGGAAGCCCGCCGCCGTGCCGGCCGTTGACCGCGAGGCGCTCAACAAGTTGGCTTACATCTACCTCAAGGCGACGTTCACCGACAAGCAGTCGGAGCGCTTCGCCAAGGACGGCATTCCCGCCGACTTCGCGACCGACGTGAAGGGCGACGAACTGCTCATGGTTCGCGGCGAATCGGACGACGAGGGCATGACCCAAAAGAAGTTGCTCTACGTCGGCCGCCGCACCATCAGCCGCCTGGGTTGCAGCGGCTGTCACGATATTCCCGGCTTTGAAGACGCCAAATCCATTGGCACCGGCCTGGCCGATTGGGGCCGCAAAGACACCTCGAAGCTCGCCTTTGAGATGATTGTGGAGTATCTTCGCGAACGCCCGCCCGGCCACAAGCACGCCGCAGGCCACGACGCGCACGAACCTAGCCACGATGCCGCCGACCATCACGCGCTGAATCCAGCCGACATGGATCCCGATACGGGCTTTTTCGTCGCGGCGCTATTGCACCATCAGCGTGAAGGCTTTTTGTGGCAGAAGCTCCGCGAACCGCGCAGCTACGATTTCAAGAAGACGGAGAACAAGGAATATACCGACCGTCTGCGCATGCCCAAGTTCAACCTCGATCAAAAGCAGATCGAAGAGGTGATGACTTTCGTGCTGGGTCTGGTCGCGGAGCCTCCGGCGGCCAAATACGTGTACAAGGCCAATCCGCGCCGCAAGGCGATCGTCGAGGGCGAGCAACTGCTGGCCAAGTATAATTGTGTGGGCTGCCATACGGTGAAAATGGAAACTTGGGAGTTCGATTACGATCCCGAGGATGAGAATTTCGCCGCCGCGCCGACGATTGATGACTACCCGTTCTTGTTGCCGCACTTCACGCCGCAGGAAATCGCCGCGTCGAAAAAGACCGACAAACGCGGCTTGGGGCACGCGGTGATTTCCGGCATGCCCGTGCCAATCACGGATGACCACGAGCCTGACGAACCGCTCTACTTCACTCTGTGGGATCCGGTGTTGATCAACGGGCAGCCCTGGGTGGTGGGCGGACCTGAAGTGCCGGTCATGGAGCAACTGCTGAATCAAAGCAAAACGCGGCCCTATTTCGGCGGCGACTTCGCGCGGCTCTTGCATCCCATCGCCATGGAAATGGGCCAGCGAGACAACCCGAACGTCAAGCCGACCGACGTTTGGGGCTGGGTGCCGCCGCCCCTGGTGCGCGAAGGCCAAAAGGTGCAAACCGGCTGGTTACACGACTTCTTGCTAAATCCGTATCCAATCCGGCCGGCGGCCGTGCTGCGGATGCCGCGCTTTAACATGTCGAGCAAAGAAGCGGAAAAGCTCGTGCATTACTTCGCAGCGGTGGACAACGTCGATTACCCGTACCAATATCACCGGCCGGGCGGCGGCGATTACACGCCGCCGGAAGAGATCCAGAAGTACGATCAGGCCATCAAACTGGTGACCGACAACAATTATTGTGTGAAGTGCCATCTCATCGGCGATTTCAAGCCCAAGGGCTTGGCCGCCGCCTTGGCGCCGAACCTCGATCGCGTGTACCAAAGGCTGCGGCCGGGCTACGTGACCGAATGGTTGGCGCATCCCACGCATAAGCTGCCGTACACCGGCATGCCGGTCAACTTCCCGCCGCATAACGACCCGAACGTGAAGTTGCGGCAGAGCCTGTTTCCGGGCGAAGCGGAAGATGCTTTGCACGGCGTGATCAACCTGCTTTTGAACTACGACACCTACATGAAGCGCCACACCGACATCAAGTCGATGGTAAAGGAGCCTCCGCCGGAAGCCGCGGCCGGGCAGAGCGCCGCGCTTCAGTAATTGACACACCGCATATTTGACACACAGCGCGCGTTTACGCACGCCGCCGCGGTTCGAGAATTACAACTCGTTCAGCAAGGGTATACAATCCCGCCGGAAGAAAATAAAGTGACTAATAAATGATGCCAAACGGCGCGTC
>DASVGM010000843.1:0-7825 GCA_036379555.1 Pirellulales bacterium
CGTCTCCGCGCCGCCCGCCGGCGCGCCGCTCAGCGATGCCGCGTCGGGCCGCATGTTGCTCTTCAATCGCGCCGGCGCGCTGTTCGCCATGCCGGCCGACGACCTGTTCAAGGGCGGTGTGCAAAACTCCGTCGCGGCGGCGAGCGAACTGGGCGCGGCGCTCTCGGGTCCGGTGGCGGCCAGCTTGCTGGCGGATGGCGGCGTCGCGGTTTCGTCGGCGTCGGTCGGCGCCAAGGCGCTGGTGGCCGGCAAAACCGGGCCGCGGCGCTGGCTGCCCTTGCCCGACGTCCTGGGCGCGCCCGCCGTCGCCTTTCATGGCGGTCTCTTGGCGCCGGGCAAGCTCGGACAGGTGCGCGTGGTCGATCCGGCGACCGGCGCCGACCTGGTGCAACCTTTTCAACCGCGATTGGGACGCGGACCCGAATATCGCTGGAGCACGCCGCTGGTCATGAGCAACGATGAACTGTTGCTGGCGGATGGCGACACTAGGCTCTACCGTCTGGGTGTGGCCGCCAAACCTGAACCGCACCTGACGCCCGTGGCCGAAGCCGAGCTGAAAGGCCCCCTTGCCGCGCCGTTGGCCGTCGCCGGCGCGACGGTCTACGCCGTCAACGGGGCCAACGAGTTGGTGGCTTTTTCTTTGGGCCAGGGCGGAGCGAAGACATTGGCGGCAGGCAAATCATGGCCCTTGACCGCGCCGGTCGTTTGGGGGCCTTACGCCGCCGGGCCGCATGTTTTGCTGGCCACACTCGACGACCATCTGCTCGCCTGCGGCGATGCGCAAAACACGCTCTGGCAGGTCGAGTGGAAGCATGGCCCTCTGGCTGGAACGCCGCTTTTGGTGGGCGACGCATTGCTTTTGCCCACCAAGTCGGGCCAGCTTTGCAAGTTGGCGGCGGCCTCGGGCGACGTGCAAGGCGTGGTTGAACTTGGCGAGCCGTTGGCCGCCGGCCCGGTCGCGCTGGGCGACCGTTTGCTACTGGCCGCCAAGAGCGGCGCCTTGTTGGTGGTGACCATGCCATGAGTGCGAAACGGGGAGAATGCAAAATGCAAAACGCAAAATGCAAAATGAAAAATGGGAGATTGGAAATGCCGCGCAGTCGCGCGACCGCTTGCGTCGTTTTGCGTTTTGCGTTTTGCGTTTTGCATTTTGCATTACCGGCCCAACGTATCGTGTGTCTATTACTAACCGCTCTCGCCCTCACGCTCTCGCCCTGCCGTTGTTTCGCCTTTCAGGAGGCCGACGCGCAAGTAACCGTCGATGAAGGCGCGCCGCGCATCATCGACGACGAGGCCTTCGATGAAATCGTGCTCGACGACGAAAACTCGACCGTCGTGCGCATCAGACCGCTGGAACTGCCCAAGCGGAAACCGGTCGATCCGAAATCATACAAAAAAGGCCAAAAGCTGGTCGTCCGCCAGATTGAGAATCCAACGGAAGATTACGAGGTCAAATGGGGCGACATCGCCGAGGTGCGGCTCTTCGAGTACATGGTGCTCGACAAAGTGCGGCAACTCGTGCGCGAAGGCAAGGACGAGCCGGCCAAGTTCGATGAAGCTTACGATTATTTCGATTTTCTCAAACGCGAATATCCCAACCTCGACGGACTGACCGCCACGCTGTGCGACTATCTCTATGCGGACGCCGGCCATTGGCACCGGCTGGGAAAATACGAGAACGCCCTGTCCCTGTTAAATGAGATTTATGAGGTCGATCCCAAATACGCGAGCCTGCAGTCGGGTTTGGGCGCCACGACGCAAAAACTGCTCGAGCCGTTGCTGGCCGCCGACGACTACCCGGCCGCGCGGCGCATGATCGGCCGGCTGGCCGCCAAGTTTGCGGAGAGTCCGGTGGTCACGAAATACCGCCAGCAATGGGCTGAAGAAGCTCGCCAGTTGATCGAAAAGGGACGCGGGCAAATCGCCGACGGCCATGCCCGTGACGCCTGGGAAGTGGCTCAGCGCGTGCTCTACGTCTGGCCTTCGTCGCCCGAAGCCAAGAAGTTTTTTGACGATCTCTACGCGGCCTGGCCGCGCGTGGTGGTGGGAGTCACTTCCCCATCGCCCCCCTTTGAACAGTCGCGACTGGCAAGTTGGTCGGCCCGGCGCGACGGCCGCTTGTTGAACCGGCTGCTGCTGGAGTTTACCGGGCCAGGCGCCGAAGGCGGGCAATACACCTGCCCCTTCGGCCAGATCGAGCGCACCGACATCGGCCAGCGGCTGATCTTCCGCATTAAACGCGACATCAAATCGTCGAGCGACGGCGCGCACGTCACCGGCTACGACGTGGCTCGACAGCTTGTCGCCTTGGCCGACGGCCGGCAACCGGGCGCCGAGCCGACCTGGGCCGACCTCTTCGGCGGCGTGAGCGTGCTCGATGTCTACCAGGTCGATACGGAATTGCGCTGGTCGTACGTGCAACCATTGGCCTTGCTGGAAACGGCGGTCACGCCCGCCAACTCCGGCGGCGCCGCCGACGCGATCGGGCCATATACGTTGATTGAAAGCAAGCCGGAGGCGACCTACTTTCAGGCCCGGCCGGCGTATTTCGCCGCGCAGCCGACGCAACCCAAGGAAATCGTCGAACGGCGCATGGCCGATTCTTTGGAATGCTACCGGGCGCTCGATCGCGGCCGTGTCGAAATGATCGATCGGCTGGCGCCTTGGGAGATCGAACGCTATCAAGAAAACCGCGAGTTCGTCGTCGAGCAGTACGCGTTGCCCACCGTTCATTGCCTGGCACCCAACTTCGATCGGCCGTTCATGCAGCATCGCTGTTATCGTCGGGCGTTGGCCTACGCCGTCAACCGCCAGGTGGTGCTCGAACACCACCTGCTGCGCGACAAGCCGCTGCCTGCCGGCTTTAAGGTGGTGACCGGGCCGTTTCCCATTGGCAACGGTTTTGACGATCCGTTGCGTTACGCCTATAACGTGGGCGTTGAAGAACGCCCGCGCTATCCGCGGCTGGCCATCGCTCTTTCGCAAGTGGCGCTGCACGATCTGAACGAAGCCGCGAAAAAACGGGGCGAGCCGGAGCTGAAAGCATGTCCTAAAATCGTGCTGGCCCATCCGGCTCACGACATCGCCCGTGAGGCGTGCAAAGGCATTCAACGGCACATTCAAACGCTCAAATTCACGGTCGAATTGCGTGAACTGCCGCCGGGCGTGAGCGTGCCCACGGACGGCGAATACGATCTTTTGTACATGGAGATCATGGCCCAAGAGCCGCTGGTCGACGCGGCGCGGCTGCTCGGCCCCGACGGCATCTTGCGCCACGCCAGCCCTTACATGACGCTGGCCCTGGTGCAGTTGGCCAAGGCTACCAACTGGAAAGAGGCGAGGCTGATCCTCGAACGCATCCATCAGCTTACCGCCGACGACGTGGCCGTCATTCCGCTCTGGCAGATGCCGGAGTTTTTCGCCTATCACAAAAGCCTCAAAGGCATCGGCAAAAAGCCCGTGTTGCTCTACCAGCACGTGGAAGAGTGGCAAGGCAGCGTGCGGATACCAAAGGAAGACTGAACGGGCCAATGGCAAGCGTAAACTCTGACAAAAAAATGAGGGACAGAAAGATACCAGCCAATAGCGTCGAGCGGCGCGCCGCGCGCGGCCCCAACGTCAAACACCCTACCTTGTCATTTTTTTGTCCCTCATTTTTTTGTCTGAATCGACGTTCGCCGAGCGGCTTGTCGTCAGTTTCGATCGTACTGCTTTCTACTACCGCGGCGCTTCTTGCCTTCCTTTCGACGGCCCCCGCGGCCGACAACGCGCCGACGGTCTGGGAGATTCTCCCCTACCGTATCCAGTTCATGCTTGTCTTCGCGCCGGAAGCGGAGCTTACTCCGCGACTGCGCCAGCGCATCGAAGCGCGACTCGTCGAACGCGCGGAAAAGTCAATCGGCGCCGCGTGGGATCTTTCCATTGGCATGGCGCCTTTTGAATTGCGGTCCAAGGCGCTCGCTTCGCTGAACCGCCTGGGCCTCGACGACTTGCCCGAAACGCTCGCCCAAAGCGACTTCGACAAGTTGCTGGTGGCGGTGGTGCGCGTCACCGACGGCGGCTTTGAGCTGGAGGCCCGCGATTACGATCTGCATGCGCGCATGGCCGGTTCGACCATCGCCCGCCGCCTGCCGCAAGCTGAGCTATTGGCTGATGGCGTCGTGGAAGCGACGCTGCTCGCCTTCGCGCCGCTGGCTCGTATCGACGACGTGGAGAAGACGTCGGTCAAGCTGAAGTTACGGGCCGGCAACCTGCCGCCGATCGACCCCAACCTGGCCTTCGCGCGGCCGGGCGACGTTTTTCGCCCGGTTCGCCGTTTCAACGATCGTGAGGGAAAGCTCAAAAAGCTGATGCAAATCGAGTGGACTTTTCTGGTGGTCGAGCAGGTGGCGGCGACCGACGCCGCCTGTCAGGTTTATTCCGGCCTGCGCAGCCCGTTGACCGGACGCAGCCGCGGTCGCGACGAACGCCTGGCCGTGTTGGTGCGGCCGACTGGAGGTTCCACTCAACTCGCCTTGCACTCGCGCATGGTGGGCAATGAACCGAAAACCAGGCGTCCGCTGTCGGGCTACGCCGTCTACGCGCACCCGGCCGGAGACCCGCATACGACGCTCATCGGCCGCACCGATGGCGACGGTAAACTACTCATCCCCGCTGACGAAAACGCGGTGCGCATTCTGTTGGTGAAGCACGGCGGTGAGCCTTTGGCCCGGTTGCCGATCATACCCGGCCTGGAGCCGGTGCTGCAGGCCGAAGTGGCCGATGACGACCAGCGTCTGGTGGCGGAAGGCATTATCGTGGGCTTTCAGGAGCGTTTGGTCGACCTGATCGCGCGCCGGCAAGTGACCATCGTGCGGATTCGGGCCAGGCTGGAAGCGGGCAAGATCGACGAGGCGAAAGCCCTGCTGGAGGAGTTGCGCTTGATGGGCCGTCAGGAAGACTACATCAACGAAATTCGCATCCAGAAGCTGCGAAACGTGGCGACCGACAACAAGCAAATGCAAAAGAAGATCGACAAGCTGTTTGACGACACCGAGCAAGTGGTCATTCGCTATTTGAGTTCCGCTGAGATCGAAAAACTTCAGGGCGAGATCACTGAGAAGGCGCGTGGAGGGTGACTAACTTAGGTGAGTCCAGGGCGCGGCGTGCTGGAGGACGGTGTCGCGATAACGCGATCTGGCGGTCAATCATGCGCTCTACCGGGGCAAGCCCGGTAGTGGCGGAACAAAAGTAACATCGCTTGCCTGTGGCACCTGAACTGTCGTGTGCTCAGCCCAGTACGGATCTGGGCGATTTCGCAGACAGGATCCGGTTGCCAACGGTCAACACTTCCAGTTCTAAAACACTTGAAAATGCGACATCGTCGACGGCGGACCTCCGCTTTTTTTCCGCCCGCTGAGGCCGCCTCGCCTGAAGGGCTGATCGGCCTCGGAGGCAAGCTGACCAGCGAGTGGATTCTCGACGCCTATCGCCACGGCATTTTTCCCTGGCCGTTCACCGACGGCGAGCTTGCCTGGTGGTCGCCCGACCCGCGGGCGATCATCGAATTCGACCGTTTCCACGTGCCGCGCAGCCTGGATCGCTCGCGTCGCCGCGGCGGCTTTGAAATCACCTTCGACCGCGACTTCCGCGGCGTCATCGACGGTTGCGCCACGTCGGGCGACCGCCTGTGTCATTCCTGGATCACGCCGGCCATGCGCGAGGCTTACGTGCGGCTGCATGACGAGGGGCACGCTCACAGTGTCGAGGCCTGGCAAGACGGCGTGTTGGCCGGCGGCGTGTATGGGTTGGCTGTCGGCGGCTTGTTCGCGGCGGAGTCGATGTTTTATCGCGTGAGCGAGGCGTCCAAGTTGGCGCTGGTGGATCTGGTCGATCATTTGCGCCGGCGCGGCTACCTGCTGCTCGACATCCAGCAGCTTACTCCCAACACCAGCCGTTTCGGCGCGATCGAGATTTCCCGCCGCGACTATCTGCGGCGTCTCGCCGTCGCCATCGATTTACCCGTTTCTTATGAACCGCCTGCCTCGCCGCCGATGGTCGCGCCGCAAGAGCATTAGCCCGCACGCGGATCGGAGTGAGCCGTCTGTGGCGAACGCCCTCGGTGGCGTTCCATGAGTGGCGAAGGACGCCTCTTTCCGAGGCCGCGGCTCTCTTGGAGTGCGGCGATTCATCGCCGCTTTCAACCGTCGCGGAGCGACCTTCTCTTCAACCATACGGATGGCTGGCGCGTTCCGGCGGCCACCCGAGGCTGCCACCTTGTTCCGGTGTTTGTCTTCTCTCAATGCCAGCGGGTAGAATGAAACTCGGAGGACGTCTGCATTGCGACCGGTCAGTGCGCATGGTACGTCGCGGCTCGGGTTGCACAGGTAGGCGCCAACTCCACGGCATTTTCGCTGGTTCTGCAACGGTCAGGCAAAAATGGATTCATCACTTGGGTCTCTTGAATCGCGTCCGCCGCGCCAGTTTGGGCTAAGGTCAATCTTTGCCATCACCGCCTTGGTCGCGGGATTCTTGGGCATTGTTCATTGGGTTGGCTTTTGGCCAATGATTAATTGTCTTCTCTTTGCCATTGCGATCATCGCAGGCTATGTCATTCCCACGCGGAGGCTCGGAAAGGTGCTTGGGGTGACCGGAGTAATCCTCGGCGCGGCGGTCGTTGTATTGATTCTGGCGGAACTGCCGCGTGCGCATGTCGCGAGCCGTCGGTCGCACTGTTACAACAATTTGAAACAAATCTCGCTTGCCTTAACGTGCTACGCCGACGTTTACGGCTCGTTGCCGCCGACCTACATCGCGGACAAAAACGGCCGCCCCATGCATAGCTGGCGTGTGCTCATTTTGCCGTTCATCGAACAGCCGGGGCTCTACGATCGATACGACTTCAACGAACCATGGGACGGCCCGAACAATCGGCTGCTGGCCAAGGATATTCCACCCCCATACCGCTGCCCAAGTGACCTGCCCTGGCCGTCGCCGGAAACGAGCTACCTGGCGGTGACGGGCAAGGCAACGGTCTGGCCGGGAACGCACGGCGCCGCCTTATCGAAGGCGAGCGACGGACTCGGCGACACGATCTCCGTCGTCGAGGTCGCCTCTTCCGGCGTCCATTGGATGGAGCCGCGAGACTTGCCGATGGCGGAATTCGTGAAAGGCATCAATCGTCCCAGCGGCAAAGGCGCGTCAAGCCCGCATCCCTCCGGATGCCATGCCGCCTGCTGCGACGGACGCGTCTGGTTTTTGCAAGCCGCCACATCCACCGCCACGCTCAAAGCGCTGGCGACGCGCGCCGGCGGCGAGCCGTTGCCGCACGACAAAGACGGTACTCTGATTGTGAAGTGAGCCGCCTTTTCGGCGACGCGCATGGCCTAAACTGGATGTGTTTGAGGCGCTTCGCAAACTGGCGAAGGACGCGAACGCCCGACTTTCACGGCAAGTTCGCTTGCAGTTCGGTCCAGGCTTTTTCCAGCTCTTCCGACGAAAGGGAGCGCAGCTCTTCGCTGGGCGTGATTTGGCGCCCCAGCGTTTTTTGCAGCGGTTGGATGAGTTGTCGAAGGAGTTCAGCACGCCCCTCCGCACGGCCCTCCGCGCGTCCGTCCGCGTGCCCCTCCGCGCGGCCTTCCGCGCGCCCCTCCTCGCGGCCCTCCTCGCGGCCCTCCTCGCGGCCCTCGACGCGCCCTGCCGCTAACCCTTCTTCGCGCGCGGTTCGCCATTGCGAGGCCGCTTCGCGACGCACTCGCAGCCGGGCTTCGTAGATTTCACGCTCCGGGTCCGTTTGTGATATCATAAACAGGTCTCCTATCGCCCAAAGAACCTCCGGCATGTTCAG
>DASVGM010000844.1:0-2527 GCA_036379555.1 Pirellulales bacterium
TCCTAGCCCGTGCAGTTGTTTGGTGACGGGCTAGGAAGCCCATCCTCCACGACGCCGCTCCTCGGAATCACACAAGGTTATTTCAGGTGGCGGTTCCCTTCGACAATCACGGTTCATGTCTCAGATGATGGATTTACCTCCCGCGGGTTTGCGGGCAGATGGTCTCAAGGCCGGCGGCTGGTGGCACGCCGACGAAGAGCCGGGCCGCATCGTTTGCGACCTTTGCCCGCGCGCCTGCGCGCTGCGGCCGGGCGACCGCGGCTTTTGCTTTGTACGCGAAAACCGCGCAGGCGAAATGGTGCTTTCGACCTACGGCCGCAGCACCGGCTTTTGCATCGACCCGGTGGAGAAGAAACCGCTCAATCATTTTTATCCCGGCACGAGCGTGCTGTCGTTCGGCACGGCGGGCTGCAATCTGGGCTGCAAGTTTTGCCAGAATTGGTCGATCTCCAAATCACGCGAGACGGAGCGGCTTAGCGAAGAGGCCACGCCCGCAGCGATCGCCGAGGCCGCGCGGCGGCTGGGTTGCAAAAGCGTCGCCTTCACCTACAACGACCCGGTGGTGTGGGCGGAGTACGCCATCGACGTGGCGCGGGCCTGCCAGGCGGTGGGTCTGAAAACCATCGCGGTGACGGCCGGCTACATCACGCCCGCCGCCCGTGGGCCGTTTTATGAAGTGATGGACGCCGCCAACGTCGATCTCAAGGGCTTCACCGAAGGTTTCTATCGGCATCTGACGCTTTCGCACCTGGAGCCGGTGCTGGACACGCTGCGTTGGCTCAAGCGCGAAACCAACGTCTGGTTTGAAATCACCAATCTCGTGATTCCGCGGGCCAACGACTCGCCGGATGAAATCCGCCAGATGTGCCGGTGGGTGCTCGATCATTTAGGCCCCGACGTGCCGTTGCACTTCACCGCCTTTCATCCCGATTTTCGTTTGCAAGATCGCGGGCCGACGCCGCCGGAAACTTTGCTCGCCGCCTATGACATCGCCAGCGGTTTAGGGTTAAACTATGTTTACGCGGGCAACGTCCATGCGCCCCGTCACGGAAGCACCTGGTGCCCCGGTTGCGACGAACTGTTGATCGAGCGCGACTGGTACGACCTGGGCCGCTATCAACTCGCTGGCAACCGCTGCCGCAAGTGCGGTTGCCCGATTGCCGGCCATTTCGACGCCGTGCCGGGCAACTGGGGCCGCAAGCGATTACCCGTGAGAATCGCTGACTTCGCACCGGCGCTCGCACCGGCCGCGATCGCCGCGACGAAACAACCCGAACTCGCTGTTCCACCAGAGCCGAACGATCCATCCAGCATGAGCCAACTTCCCACCATTCCCAAAGAAGCCGTCAGCATGACGCCGGGACTCGAAACCGCGCCGCGTGCCGATCGTCCTGATTTGACCGCCGACCAGAAGCAGACGCTCCTGCGCTCGGCGGCGCTGGTCGTGGCCGCCACCGCCAGCGGGCGGCCGATTTCCATCGCCAGCGTGGGCCTTGATGGTTTTAACACGCAGTCGGTGCTGGGCGCTTTTGTCACGCTCAGACGCGGCGGCCGCCTGCGAAGTTGTTGCGGCGCCATGTCAGACGCGATCGCGCTCGCTCAGGCTGTCTTCCATGCCGCTATGCGATCGGCCATCGACGACCATCGTTTTCCGGCGGTGACGCCGGAGGAACTTCCTTATCTCGATATCGACGTGTGGGTGCTGCATAGCCCCCGGTCGGTGACCGAACTGGGTGAATCGCGGCGCGCAGCGGTAACGATCGGCAAGCATGGTTTGCAAATCGCCTCGGGCGACCGGCGCGGCTTGCTGCTGCCGGGCGTGGCCGTTGAAAACCATCTCGACGCCGACGGGTTTTTGCAGCAGGTCTGTCTGAAAGCCGGGCTGCCGCCCACCGCCTGGAAAGAAAACGATACCGTGCTTTCCACGTTTGAAGGTGAAATGATCGACGGCGAATTGCGGCATTTTCTTGAACCGTCTGAACCTGGCGCCGCGGCCGCGGCTCCGCGTCTGACGCCGGCCGATCTAAACGCCCTGGCCGATTTTTGCCGCGGCAATATCTGGGCCGCCATCACCGGCGCCACGCCCAGCTATTATGCCCTCGGCGTCTCCGACGACAACGTACACGGCGTCGCGGTGATGTTGGAAGACGGCAACGGCCACCGTTTGCTGCAATCGAGCCAGTTCTCGCTGCGGCAGCTTATGCCGTTGCAATCGACCTTGTTCGCGCAGGCCGAGGAAATCGGCAAGGCGCTCGCCGGCCGCGGCATGAACGCCGGCCGCCTGGGCGAACTGCAACTCAACTTGGCCGTGCTTTATGAGCCGGCCATGCATGGCACTGTGGCGGCGCCAGACCTGCGCGGCATTGACACGCGGCGGCATTCGCTCCTGGTGGTCGAAGGAGCCAAATCGGCCTTTGTTTACAATCAGTAGGCCGCCGCCGAGGAGTCGCTGGCCGAAGCGCGCCGGCTGGCTCATGTCGGCATGCCGGAAAGCGCGGCCGTTTATAGCGCTCTGACGCTGACCAAC
>DASVGM010000845.1:0-14416 GCA_036379555.1 Pirellulales bacterium
AGCCGCCCAGTTCGGCGCGCCGCTCTACGCCGGCCCGCGCGGCACGACGGTGATCGCGCCGCCGCCCGGCCCCGGGCGGCTCGATCCGCTGTCGGTCGCCGCGTATTGGGGCTTTTGGCCAAGCCCTGTGATCGCCCGTCAGCCGATTGGCCATCAAACCATCGCCACCTCGCCCAACGGTTACATTTATCGGCCCGTCTATGCCGACGACGCCACGGCGGCCAGCGTTGCCATGCCGTCGGCCGAGGAGGATTTGCTGATGGCGGCCGGCCGGCCGCCAAACGGGTCGGCCGAGGAACTTCTCGCCGCCGCGTTGGCACAGTTCAAGTCGGGCGGATACGAGGCGGCCATCGATCGCGCCAACCGTGTGCTCGACGTGAACGTGAACGACGGCGACGCGCTGCTGCTGCTCGTCGAGTGCTATTTTGCGCTGGGCCAGTTTGAGGTAGCGGCCGAAGCGCTGGCCGATGCCTTGGCGGCCGCCCCGGAGCATGCTTGGGAGAAGTACGCCGGCAATTACAAGAGATACTTTCCTTCGTCGCTGCGCTTTGCCATGCACTTACGCGCCTTGGAGCGTTATGTGGCCGAACAACCCGATCAGCCGGCCGGGCATCTGCTACTGGGCTATATTTGCGGCTGCCTTGGCCAGCGCGGGCGGGCGTTGGCGGAGTTGGCGGCGGCACAGCCCAGTCCGGTGGCCGAGACGCTTATTGAGCACTTTTCAAATCAGCAAGAAGCTCCCGCTCCCGGCCTTGATGAAGAGCCAGTGCGCAAGCCGCCCGAGAACAAACGCGAACCGGCTCGGCCCCGCGGCCGGGCTTTTTAGCCGCTATCCGAAAACTTGCCGTGGCGCGGGCCGCCGGCCTCGTTGTTCTACACAAGTCCGATGCCGTTTTTAGTCCCGTAGGGACGGCAGAGTTTAGCCGTGGGCGCAAGCCCACGGAAAACGCACGCGAACGATTCGTCCAGCCGCGCAGCGGCGAAAGAGCGCGTGGTGGGCCACCTCTTTCGCCGCTTCGCGGCTTGCCTGATCTACCTCATGGATTCCGTGGGCTTACGCCCACGGCTAAACTCTTTCGCCGCTGCGCGGCTGACGCGAGAGATGTGTAGAACAACGCGGCCGCCGGCGCGTCTGGAAACAAGAGACGTCTCGGCGCGCTACGCTGCCACGGCGAAATCCGCGTTTTCGGATGGCCTCAAAGTCGCAGGGCGTTGGTGAGCGCGGTTGGGGAAAAGCATAGCGAACGTGCGGCCAGTTTGATCGAATTGGTCGCGGTTCGTCGTAGCCGCTACTCGCGGGAGGAATGCAATGACCGTCGCCAACTGAACACAAGCCGACTCAAATCGAGCGCTGGACGTTTGGGTCGATTTTCAACGACAGTACGACCTTTCAGATAGAATGGGGCAAACTGCCGGCATCGACCCCACCACCGGCGATGTCTGGTTCGGCGATTCGATCCGAGACGTAGTGGCTCAACGGGACGCGTGCGGCAGCAGTGTTCCGCTGTTTTTTGTGCGCGTCGGGTCTGAAACATACTACCGCAAGGGCACACGCCGTTGATCGCCTCAATTCCACCACCAACCTTTGCCGCGGCCTTCGGCCACCTGGGAGCGAATCGGTTCCAAGTCGGTCGTCTCTTCCGTGCGGCCCGCCTCAGCCCAGGTGTTGAGATCGACTCCGCCCGAGGCGCTGAGCAACACCACTTTTGAGCCGTGAACGTAGCTCACCTGGGTTTCCACCTGCTTGGGAATATTGAACGCTTCCGTGGGATAAGCCTCGGCATCGAGCAGCGGGCCAAGGTCCAACGCCGCCTTGGCGGCCAGGTTTTGCTTGAAGATCAAGGCCGCGATCACCGCCAAATCCATGCAATTGCGCAGTTCGCCAAAAACCGGCTCGCGCAACGAAAGCTCGTCGTATTTTTTGGTCATCATGTCGGCCCAGCGTTGCGCCGCGGGGCTGGCTTTGCCGGAGTGCTGAACCTGGCCGTTGGCGCCTAAAAAATCGGTCTCGCTCATCGTCTTGACGCCCGGCCCGCGCAGCCGCCAGGCCAAGCCGTCATTGTCTCTCAGCAGCGGCTCATAGTTGGTGGTCATCCACCAGCGCGGCAGCATGTCGAAGTTGCCGCTGGCGGCCGTTCCTTTAATCAGGCTCAAATAACTCGGCAGACCGCGCACCGGCGCGTGGTCGAACGCCATGCCAATCCGCTTCATGCGATAGTCCGCGGAAAGCATCACGTGCGCGAAGCGACTGGTGGGCGGCACCACGTTGAAGGTGATCTTTTGCGGCCCCAAGGCGGCTTTGATCCGCTGGCCCGCCAATTTTGGATCGGCCGTCCATTGCGTCGGATCGCTCTGCATTTTTTGCAAACGGGCCAAGCCTTCTTGCGTCGGGTTGATGGAGCAGGTCATCGCCTCGCGGCCGGCTTGTTCGGCGGTGCGCAGGGCGACGAGCAAATCATCAAGCTGCATCACCGGCCTGCCCGTCGTCACGCCCACCATGTTGCCGCGGTCGTCAATCTTCCACCCTTCGCCGAAGCCAACCAGCACAATGTCGTTCAATTGCGGGTAGACCATGACATATTCCACCCGTTGCAGCCCGGCGAGAAAACGCACTTCGTCGGGCAATTTCGCCTGGTCGTCCATGCCGGACAGCAACTCGGACAGGCCGCGCAGCGAAATCTTTCGCAGGTTGACCTTGTCGTTGAGTTGTTCGGGCACGGGCCGCAGCAGATCAAGCCAGAATTGCCGCAGGCCGTTATGATCGCGTTCGGCGTTGACCAGCACGCCCTTGGGGTCGATGGAGACACCGCCGACCGCCTGGCGATAGAACTGAGCCTGGGCCGACGATGCCAGCAGCGCGACAAACAATGCCGCGTAGAATGCCCGCGAACAGAACCGATTTTTCGAGTGACGAGCGATAGACATGAAACGCCTCTCTCTTTGCGTTGGCCCCTCAAAGGCCGAAGTAATCCGCGCGAACCCTCATCGCACAGAGCGTTCATTGTACATCAAGACCCGGCGTAAAGTACAGCAAAAAGGGAAAAAATGACGGCTGGCCCGCTACGTGTGATTCTCACTGCCGAAGCTACCAGGAGCTGTGGCGATTACCCCCAGAAATCGCAATTGAGGGGAATGACACCGCTATACCGTGTACGGCAGCCCCTCATTTTTGGCCGCACACAGTATATATGATATATGGCGAGAACCGGGCGGTCACCTTGCACCACACGGCAACTGGTGGAAAATACAGTCTGGCGATACTTCATCTCCGAGCTGCCGACCATGACCGACTCTCACACGCTACGGATGTTTCCCACCGGTTGGTCGCTGGCATTGTCGGTGGTGGTCGTCGCGGCCGCCGCCGTGCTTGGCTTTGTCGCCTGGCGGCGCAGCGGCTACCGCCGCGCGATCGGCCTTTTGGAGTTGTTTCGCCTGGCCATCGTCGTCACCATCGCGCTCTTGCTCTGCCAGCCCGAATGGATCGAACGGTTTCGACCTGACCATAAGCCGGTGGTCGCCGTGCTGTATGATGTGTCGGGCAGCATGCAAACACGCGACGTCGTCGATCGACGGCGGCCCGGCGTGGCGCCGCGCACGCGCAGCGACGCCGCCGCGCCGTTGGCGGCCATCGAACTCGACCCCGCCGTGCAGCAAGAATTAGAGATCGTCGCGCAGCCGTTCGCCGAGCCTCGTGAAGGCCACGGCACCGATCTGAACGCGCCGCTGGCCGCCGCGCTG
Source organism: Pirellulales bacterium (assembly GCA_036379555.1). GTDB lineage: Bacteria > Planctomycetota > Planctomycetia > Pirellulales > JAICIG01 > DASSFG01. The sequence goes on from DASVGM010000845.1 coordinate 3,739, forward strand.
GAAACACACGGCAACTTGCGCGGCATCGTGCTGGCCAGCGACGGCGATTGGAATGAAGGCCGGCCGCCGGTGGAGGCCGCCGGCCGCTTGCGGTTAAAAAACATCCCAGTCTACGCGGTGCCGCTCGGCAGTCCGGCGCGCTTGCCCGACGTGGAACTGGTGAGCCTCGAACTGCCCACCTTCGGAGTCGCCGGCAAGTCGGTGCGCATCGCCTTCGCCATCGACAACTGGTTGCCGAGAGATTACGTCACCACCGTGAAGCTGGAAACATCCACGGGCGAGAAGATCACCAAGGAAGTCCGTCTCGCGGCGATGGACCGCACCAACGACTGGCTCTTGTGGCAGCCGACCTTGGCCGGCGATTACCGGCTGTCGCTCGAGGTGCCGGCGCATCGCGATGAACTGTTGCCGGACAATAACAGCCAATCGGCTCCCATCTCCGTGCGCGACGAGCGCTTGCGCGTGCTGCTGATTGAGTCGTACCCGCGCTGGGAATATCGCTATTTGCGAAACGCCCTCTCGCGCGATCCGGGCGTGGAGTTGTCGTGCCTTTTGTTTCATCCCGGCTTGAGCAAAGTGGGCGGCGGCAACAAAGACTACATCGCGCAGTTTCCCGATCGGCTGGAAGAGCTGGCCGCTTACGACGTGGTGTTTTTGGGCGACGTGGGCCTGGATGACGGCCAACTCACGGCCGAACAATGCCGGCTGCTCAAGGGGCTGGTCGGACAACAAGCGAGCGGGCTGGTTTTCATGCCGGGTTGGCAAGGCCGTCAGGCCACCTTGCTGGAAACGGAGTTGGGCGATCTTTATCCGGTACTGCTCGACCCGGTGCAGCCTAAAGGCTGGGGTTCGCAATCGGCCGATCATTTCGAGCTGACCGAAGCCGGCCGCCGTAGCTTGCTCACGCGGCTGACCGATACGCAAGACGAAAACGCCGCCGTTTGGGAAGACCTGCCCGGTTTTCAGTGGTACGCCGCGGTGGTGCGAGCCAAAGCCGCGGCCGAGGTGCTGTGTGTTCATAAATCAGCCACCAATGAGTTCGGTCGCGTGCCGCTGTTGGTCACGCGCACCTACGGCACGGGCAAAGTGCTCTTCATGGGCACCGACGGCGCGTGGCGCTGGCGCAGGGGAGTTGAAGACAAATACCATTACCGTTTTTGGGGGCAGGTGGTGCGCTGGATGGCCTATCAACGCAACATGGCCAAAGGCAAAACCGCGCGGCTTTACTTTCAGCCCGATCAACCCGCCGTGCGCGGCGCCCTGGCGTTGCACGCCAACATCATGGCCGCTAGCGGCGAGCCGGTTGAAGACGACGAAGTGACGGCGAACATCACATCGCCCACGGGCAAGCTCGACACAGTGCGATTTACGCACGAGGGCGACGAGTGGGGCCTCTTCTCCGCTCAATTCACACCGACCGAACCGGGCGAACATCGCATCGCGCTCACTGGCCGGCGATCGGGCGCCGCGTTGGAGAGCACTTTCTACGTGCAAGGCGCGGCGATGGAGCGCGTGGGGCATCCGGCTCGTCCCGAAGTGCTGGCGGAACTTGCCCGTGTCACCGGCGGCAAAGTGATTGAGCCGCACCAGGTCGCGGGCGTGTTGAGTTCCTTGGCCAAACAAGAAGAACCTGCCATTGAATCGCGGCGCTTGCAGTTTTGGAGCGATCCCTGGTTTGCCGGGCTGGTCGTCGGGCTGATGAGCTTGTTTTGGATCTGCCGGAAGGTGGTGGGACTGGTTTGAAGTGGGGGGGGAGTTGGGGGTTGGGAATTGGGGGTTGGAGGTTCGGGGTTTTACGGTTTTTGTTAATTGAATCTTCCATCCAAAGCGGTTACTTCGCGCCAAAGCAATACAAATCGCCCGCGTCATTGCCGATCACGAGCCGGCTTTCGGCGGCGGCGGGCGAAGCGGCAAAGTGGCCGCCCGCCTCGTATTCCCAAACCTTCTCGCCGCTTTTCAAATCGAGCGCGTAAAGGCGTCCGCCGCCCCCGCCGACAAACACCCGATCGCCAACCACCACCGGCGATGAATCCATCGCGCCCCGTGTGGGAAAGGTCCAACTTTCTTCGCCGCTAGCGAGCTTGAGCGCGTGGACCGCGCGGTCTTTACCGCCGAACACCGCCAGGCCACCCGACACCGCCGACGACGATAACAGCGGTTGCTTCCGTTTGGGTGCAAAGCTCCAAAGCTGTTTGGCTTGCCGCCAATCCACGGCCAAAAAGCGGCCTCCCTGCGTGCCAAAATAAACCGCGTCGCCCAGCGCGGCGGGCGTGCTCAAGGTCGGATCGCCAATGTCGACCAGCGCCGCCGCCTCGCCTTTGTCCAGATCGACCACGTGCAACTTGCCGTCGCAGCCGGCCAGAAAGCCGCGGTTTTCAACCACCGTCGGGCTGCACTGAATCATGTTGTCGATGGTGTATTTCCAAACCAGGTGGCCGTTGTCGGGCTTCAAGCAATAAAACCCGCCGTCTTGCGAGGTGAAAAGCACGTGATCGCGATAGAAATTCGCGCCCGCGTTGATCTCGGCGCCGCTGGCGACGGCCCATTTTTCTTTGCCGCCGGCGGCGTCGATCGCATAAAACTTGCCATCGACGTCGCCAATGTAAACCACGCCATCGCGCACCGCCGGCGCCGCTTTGAAGCCCAGCTCCGTATGGAACCTCCATTTCTCTTTGCCGTCGGCGAGGCTCAAGGCATACAAGTTGCCATCGAAACTGCCAACATAGATCACGCCATCGACAATCGCCGCGGTCGCCTCGAAGCCGCCGTCTTTGAAGTTCTTTTTCCAAACAACGGCCGGCTTGTCTGGCAACTTGGTATGAGCCACGCCCGTGCTAGCGGCGTCGCCCCGGAAAACCGGCCAAGCGTCGGTCTGTTCCACCGACGGGCTTGGAGCGGATGTCTGATCGGCGGCATGCCCCAGGTGCGCGACGAAGATCCCGCAGAGGATGGCCAGCGCTCTTGTTCGCTGCGATGACGGAGACCACGTGGCATGTCGAATCATAGATCGTTTTCTTCTTCTCAATGTAAATCGAACCAAGATCGGAGCGACGTTTCGAGATCGGCCGCGTCGGACATCGAAAGGCTGCCGGTTTTGGCGATCACCAGCGACTTTCGCCATAGGCATCGTCTTCGGGATTGTTCCATATTCGCTCGAGTGTTGTTTGACTACAGCCTAACCAGAATTGTATCTCGTCATTCGATAGTATCGTGACAAGCAGGCTTGCTCCGTCGGGCACATCAACCGGCTCAAGCAGTTCAATTTTACCGTCGCGGAACACGGCGCGAATCGTATTAAGCATAACGCAAAATGATCTTCAGCAGCTTTAATTGAATGGGCAATTCTCATTCTTCTTATCCGTGCCCATCCGAGTCATCCGTGGTTCTAATTCTACCACGGATAACTCGGATGGGCACGGATGGATATGGTTGACGTATTTCAGACATGCCTTGGCAGCCCGATAAACCCTCCGATCTCAGTGGCGACTTCGTGTGCCAACGTGTGGGATAGCGTCACAATGCCAACCAAGAGCTTTCGATTGGGTTCGCCTATGAGAACGATGTTGAAGCGATCGGACATGCGCTCGATCACGACCTCGTCGAAATGCGACAGTGACTCTCGATGCACGCGAATGCCCAACCAGCCTCGACGCACGATCACGATGCCGCGAAGCCGGTCAAAGGTCGTTCGCCGCGTGCAGAGCAGAAGCGTGCCGGTGGCCAAGTGCCCGACTCCAAGCATTAGCAGGCCGTAAAACGCGATGACGCTGTCCCGGAACGAATGCATGGCGGTAGCCGGTTGCTGTGCAGGCAAAAGCCCGATCGCCGACAAAAGAAATGATCCCCACGCGATTAGCGTCAGCAGGCCAGTGCCTGTAAACACAACTCCAAAGATGGCCCCACTCATCCCTGGGCCGCTGGATAGGCGGAGGTGATCTGGAGAAGAGGTCCAGAGCCGGCGTGGTCGAGTGGGTGAAGGGCGTGAAAACATGGTTTTGTTTACCCCCCTCTAACAGACTATTGGCGGTTTCCGACAGTTGCCGCCGCAGGTGAAGGCGTAGTGATGGCCCCTACTCTTTTGGCTGCGGACGCTTTCCATTCCATGCGTAGCCCGCGAACGCTTCTGACTCGCCAAAATTGTGCTGCCATGTCGTGTACATCGCGCCGTCGATGCCGGCCGTCACGTTTTCGCTCACCTGGAGGTTGGTCTGCAGACAAAGCCGGCGTGGCGGCGGTTCCGCGGCGGTCGCCTCGGGCGACAGCGGTGAAATCAGACAATACGCCGCCATGATTTGGAATAAAGGTCGCATGTCGTTTATCATAGTCGGGTCGCTGGCGATGGCGAATAGCCCGGATTATCCATCGGCGCGTAGCAGGCTTCGTGAGAAGTCTGGCCGTGGCCGTGATTTATGGTCAGAACTCTCTCAAAGTTCTGCTACGCAGGGTGCGCCACCCATGCGACGGCCGATGAATCATCCGGGCTGGCAGCCCTCGCTTGTCGCCGGAACTCCCATCCATCCTTGTGGTCGAAAAGAAGGTCGCTCCGCGACGGATGAAAGCGGCGATGAATCGCCGCACTCCAAGACGGCCGCGGCCGCTTGCGTATGAATTGCATCATCGCTCAGATGGCGCCGTCTGGCTCCAAGCTATTTGCATGGGCGCGTCGGGCGTGCGACAATACGCGCATGAAAAGCGGCAAGTACATCCTGATATTGACCTTCGTCGGCATAGGTGTGCTGGGGGTCGTCATGATCGCTTCGTGTGCCGGGCTGCTGTTTGTGGGCGTGAGATCGGCCACCGCCGCCAACGGCGAAATCTCAACCGTCGTCGATGAGCTAATGCAGTCCGCGGGCAACGGAAGTTTTTCGCAAACGTATCAGTCCGCTACGACCGCCGAACTCCGACAAAAGATTTCGGCCGGCGACTTTGCCAACCTGGGCGAACTTATCAAAACCCATTTGGGAACGATGCGATCCAAGCAACTCGTGCGAATCAACATGCGACAGGTCAATCGACGCACTTTTGCCGACGTCGCGTACCAAGCGACGTTTGACCGCGGCGCGGCGACAATCAACGCCACCCTCCAACGGCAAGGCGGCCGCTGGCTGTTCGTGGGCATACGCTTCGACTCGCCCGCCTTGGTGAAAGAACTGCTCGACCGAACATGCCCGAAATGTGGCGGCAAATATGGCAAATCAGTCCGATTCTGTCCGCATTGCGGCGTGGCCGTGCCAGCGGAAAACGCCGCGGAAGGTGTTCACCACCCATCACCTGGCGCGAAAGATAGCCTGGAAAACCAGCCCACGCCATCTGACAACAATCAAACGACAAAAGATCCAATAACAACAACAAAGAACCAAAACTGATGCCCAGTCCACGACCGGATTCTTGTCACGCCTTCTGCGGTCGCACGCGCCGCGAATTCTTTTGGGAAGCGGGTGCGGGCTTCACCTCGTTGGCCCTGGCCGGCCTGCTCTCGAACGACGGCTTTTTTCAACGCGCGGCGGCGGCGGAACACGCCCGGCACGCCAATCCGCTGGCGCCCAAGCCGCCGCACTTCGCCCCCAAGGCCACCAGCGTCATCTTCCTCTTTATGTACGGCGGGCCAAGCCACGTCGATACGTTCGACTATAAGCCGGAGCTTTTCCGGCTCGACGGCAAAACCATTCCCGTCAAAACCAAAGGCCGCGGCGGAGAAAAAAGCGCAGGGCGCGTCGTGGGGCCAAAGTGGAAGTTCCGCCAACAGGGTGAATCGGGCCAGTGGGTTTCGGAACTGTTTCCCCATTTGGCGAAGCACGTCGACCGCCTCGCCTTTCTCAAGTCGATGCAGGCCGATTCACCAATTCATGGCTCGGCCATGCTACAAATGAATTCGGGCAAAATCCTTAGCGGCAGCCCGGCCTTGGGTTCGTGGATCAACTACGGCCTGGGCAGCGTGAATGAAAACCTGCCGGGTTTTGTCGTGATGCTCGATCCCAGCGGCGGCCCGATCAGCGGGGCGAAGAATTGGTCGAGCGGCTACATGCCGGCCACCTATCAAGGCACGGTGCTGCGTTCCAAGGGCGCGCCGATTCTCGATCTGGAATCGCCCGACGGGCTAACGCGTCCGATCGAGCGGCGACTGCTCGACGCGTTGCGCGCCGAGAACGACGCGCATCTGGCGGCGCGCGCCGACAACAGCGATTTGGCGGCGCGCATCGCCAGTTACGAGCTGGCTTACAAAATGCAGCAGTACGCCCCCGAAGCCGTCGACATCAGTCAAGAGACGGCGGCCACACAAAAACTCTACGGGCTCGACAACCCGCGCACGCTCGATTTCGGCCGCCGATGCCTGCTCGCTCGGCGGCTGGTGGAACGCGGCGTGCGCTTTATTCAGCTTTATTCCGGCGGCAACCATAGCGACTTCAACTGGGACGCCCACGGCGACCTGGTGAAGAACCACGAATTCCACGCCGGCAATACCGACCAGCCGGTTGCCGCGTTGATTCAGGATTTGGCCGAGCGCGGCCTGCTCGACAGCACGCTCTTGGTTTGGGGCGGAGAGTTTGGCCGACAGCCGACGGCCGAATATGCCGAAGGCACCGGCCGCGACCATAATGCTTATGGTTTCACCATGTGGCTGGCCGGCGGCGGTATTCGCGGCGGGCAAAGCGTGGGCGCCACCGACGAGCTTGGCGCCACCGCCGTCGAAAACCCGCTGCACGTCAAGCGTCTGCACGCCACCATCCTGCATCAAATGGGCATCGACCCCAATCGCCTTTCGTATTTTCACGGCGGCCTCGATCAAAAGCTCGTCGGCGTCGAAGCGGTGGAACCGATTGGGGACGTGATTTCGTAACGCCTGACGTTCAGCCGCGGCGCCACGGCCTCGTTGTTCCTGTCCGGACAACGGTTTGCGGCCTATCGCGCGACACGTTACGATAAGACCGTTCGGCTCTACTCCACCGGGTTGAAATGAGACGTCGGCAAAAATCGCGACGACGAGGTTTCATCTCCGCCCGCGCGAAGTAGAAGCCGTCAAATGATGTTTGAACGCGGAGCAATCATGACGAGATACCAAGAGCGATGCGTCGGCCGCTTGGCCGTAAGATGGGCGCCACTAGCGGCTTTTTTGGCGCTGACGACACTGGTCGCCGCCGACAACAAGGCGGATCACGATAAAAGCTCGCCGCCAAAACCGAACACGCCGGCCGCTGCCGCCGCCGAAAACAAAACTCCCCCCGCCGCGCCCCCAATCAAGCTCGGCTTGGTGACGAACGATCCCGGCACGTTCGAGGGCTATAACCTGATGTCGCCCCTGAACTCCACCTGCACCTACCTGTTTGATCTTCACGGGCGAGTGGCCAAGGTCTGGCAAAGCGATTGCTCGCCGGCACTGTGCCCCTACTTGCTCGATAACGGCAATATATTGCGAGGCGGGTCGATCGGCATTGAAGCCCAGGTTTTTGGCCCTGGCCCAGGCGTGGGCGGACGCGTTCAGCAGTTCACTTGGGACGGCGATCTGGTTTGGGACTTTCATTTCTATAACGCCAAGCAACTTCCGCACCACGACCTGACGCCCCTGCCCAATGGCAACGTGCTCATGATCGTTTGGGACCGCAAAACCGCGGATGAGTCTCTCGCCGCCGGCCGGCGACCGGAACTGACCGGCGACAGCCATCTGCTGGTCGATTCGTTGGTCGAAATCAAACCCACCGGCAAAAGCAGCGGTGAGGTAGTCTGGGAGTGGCACCTGTGGGATCACCTGGTGCAGGATTTCGACAACTCCAAACCGAACTACGGCAACGTCGCCGAGCACCCGGAGTTAGTCAACCTGAACTACGGCGAAGACGCCCTGGCTCCGGTCGCGGCCGATAAAGACGCCGCCAACAAGCTCAAGAGCGTCGGTTACATCGGCGCCGCCGGGCCACCGGGCCGCGCAAAAGCGAATCCCGATTGGACGCACTCGAACGGCGTGGCCTACAATCCCAAGCTCGATCAGGTGATGATCAGCGTTCACAATTTTAGCGAGTTTTGGATTGTCGATCACAGCACGACGACCACCGAGGCGGCCGGCCATTCGGGCGGCCGCGGCGGCAAGGGTGGCGATCTGCTTTATCGGTGGGGCAACCCGCGTGTGTATCACGCCGGTAAGAAAGAAGATCAGCGGCTGTTCGCTCAGCACAACGCGCATTGGATTGCCGAGGGGTTGCCCGGCGCGGGGCACGTACTGGTCTTCAACAATGGCAGTAGTCGGCCTGACGGCAACTATTCGTCAGTCGATGAAATCGTGCTGCCGGTCGACGCGGAAGGACGCTACTCGCATCAGCGTGGCGCCGCCTACGGACCAGCCGAGGCGGCCTGGAGCTACACCGCGCCCAAGAAGACCGACTTTTATTCGTTTTTCATTTCCGGGGCGCAGCGCCTGCCGAACGGCAACACGCTGATCTGCTCGGGCGCCAACGGCACGATCTTTGAGGTGACGCCCGACAAAACGGTCGTCTGGAAATACGTCAATCCGCTCAAAGGCGGCCTGGGGTCGCCGGGCGGATTCGCCGCGTTGCCTCGGCCCGGCCAGGTGATGACGCCCATCGTCCGAACATTGCTGGCCGTTTCGCCCGAACAGTCGCGGCGCCTTGACGACGCTCAGCAAGAGATCGATCGTCAACTCGGCGACCTGCTTACCGCCGAACAGAAACAACAACTCGCTGAACCGCAATCACCCGGCAAACCCAGCGAACCGCTGCCGCCGGCGCCGGGCGCTGCTCCGCCGCCGGGCGCGAATCCGTTTGTCCCTTCTTTTCAGGTAGGCCAACTGTTGTCGGCCGGCGATCAACAGCGGTTGAAGCTCTCGGACGAGCAAAAGAAGCGACTCGCCGAGCTACAAAAGACGGTCGATGGGCAACTCGACAAGATTCTCAGTGAAAATCAGCGTAAGCAATCGAAGAGCGGCTTCGCGTTTGGTGGCCCGCCACCGGGCGGAGGGCCATCGCGCGTACCGAGCGGCGGCCCACCGGATAGACCGGGGCAGATATTGCCGGCTTTCGCGCGAGAGGCGTTGAAACTGACGGACGAACAGAAGACGCGGCTTGACGCTTTTCAAACGCAGTTGGATGAGAAGTTCGCCAAGCTGCTTTCCGACGAGCAGGGCAAACCGTTGAAAGAAGCCCAAGGCGCCGCCAGCGTGGCGCCGGCGGGAAAGTTGTTGTCGTTCACGATGCAAGCGCGGCTGAAGCTCAGCGGCGATCAGAAAAAGCAATTGCAATCGCTGCAAAAAGCGGTCGATGCCAAGCTAACCGAGTTGCTCAATGACGAGCAGAAGAAGCAACTGAAAGAGTTGGCGGCCAAGCCATCGGGCGCCGTCGCTGTGGCCGGCAAACCCGCTGACAAGGGGCCGCGCACACCGGGCGGCCCGCCCACCGGCCCCGGTGGTCCGCCGGGCAGCCCATCGCCCTTCGCACCGGGCAGCGTCATGCCGGTCTTTCGCGTCTATCGGTTCCCCGCGATTCACCCCGGCCTGGCCGACAAGAAGCTGATGCCCGGAGAGAGGATTGAAGAAATGGAAATACCAAATCGTTCGGCGGCGCTTCCGGCTCGTGATAGTCGCAGCGTTGCTAGAGAGCAGACCTTGCTCGATTAAGTTAGCGGAAATCGCTCGCGCACCCACGCGCGGAAGCCGCGAATCCAGGCGGTTTCGTCGGCTGCTAATTCAAAGTCGAGAAATGGCTCCAAGTCTTTCACTCGCAACATAGGCAGGTTCAAACTGAATTCACGCTCGACATACTCACCGTCGGCCGTCAGCGCGCACGCGGTCAAACCCGGCCTGCCGCAGCGCCAGACCTCGGGAACGCCCAGGGCGGCATAAATTGGCAAGCGTGGAATGACGCCGCGGCTGATTTCAGCCTCAACCGCCAGGTCTGGCGGAGGATCGACCGCTAAATCGACCTGCAGACGGCGGCGGACGCGGTGATGGTTGAGAATGTAGTAACATTCGTCGGCCTCCAGTCCTTTGGAAAGATTGGGCCGCTGCCATGTGGTATCGCTCAGGCTACGGCAGGGAATATTTAATTCTTCGGTCAACGCCTCAATCATACGGCCGACAAGCCGTTTCATCACCGCATGGTCTGGTGAGGGGCTCATGAGCTCAAGCCTTCCGTTGTCGTAAGCCATGCGGACGTGAAAGTTCTCTTCATTGGCGCGCAACTCCTCGTATGCTTTCCAGGAGACGCTGGAAAGCACAACCCTGTCTTCTCCGATTGGTTCAACGTGTTCGACAGTCGCCATGCTAGTCCAATAGATCAAGCCGCGTGGAGCGTAAAGATTTATCCCATTTTACCAGCCGGCAGCTCCCCATGCCACTGCGTTTGGCCCGCAATGAAACCGGCGCGAAATCTGTTCGACCGGCATAGCTGGTTTCGCGCAATCAAGTGGCCGGCTATACTGCACATGGGTTTGAATGAGACGTCGGTAGGAAATGGATTATGACGCGAGAAAAGTATACGGTCGTGTCGCTTTTTTCGGGCGGCATGGGGCTCGACATTGGCATCGAGCAGACAGGCCGCTGCCGCGTTGTTGCTTGCGTTGAGAAAGAGCCCGCCTTTTGCGAAACGATTCGTGAAAACAAGCGAGCCGGCCGGTTTCACGACTACCTGCAAGTCTATTGCCGACCGACGGAAACACGCGCCCTGAGCTTGAAGGA
>DASVGM010000846.1:0-8464 GCA_036379555.1 Pirellulales bacterium
CGGCGCTCCGCTGGTGGTGAAGCTGTTGGAGGGAACGCAGGGCATCGGCGTGGTGTTGGCCGAGACACAGCAGGCGGCCGAATCGGTCATCGAGGCCTTCCGCGAACTGGAGGCCAACATTCTGGTGCAAGAGTACATTCACGAAGCCGGTGGGTCTGACGTGCGCTGTTTTGTCATTGGCGGCAAAGTGATCGCCGCGATGGAACGCCGCGCGCGAGCGGGCGAGTTTCGCTCCAACCTGCATCGCGGCGGCACAGCGACCCAAGCCCGGCTCACTCCCGCGGAACGCAGCACCGCCGTGCGCGCGGCCAAGGCCATGGGGTTGAACGTGGCCGGCGTTGACATCTTACGATCGAATCATGGACCGGTCGTCATGGAAGTCAACTCCTCGCCGGGGCTGGAAGGCATCGAGCGGGCCACGGAGGTGGACGTGGCGGGCAAGATCATCGAGTTTCTCGAAAAGCACGCCGCCAACGGCGGCCAGCGCGACCGCATCCGGCACTAAGGCCTGGCCTGGCCCCTGATCGGGGACTTGAAATGGAAAGCCCTTTTCGTCCATGATGCTGTCATTGTCTCGCCCGAACGGATCGTCCGCGAGTTACCGGACACGGTAAAAGAACCGACTGCGGAGTCGTACGCACGCCCATGATTCCATCCCAAGATACCCGAGCGACCGGCGGCGTACTTTCGTCGCTGGTCGGCTCGGGACTGCCGTTGGAGCAGGGGCTGAGGGCTGCGGCGCGCGAACTGCCGCCGGGCCGCACGGCCAAAGCGCTGGCCAGGTTGGCCGATCGCCTCGAACGAGGAGAAGCATTCGACGTGGCCGCGGGCGATCTCGCCATGCCGCCGCACCTGCGCGCCTTGGTGGCCGCCGGCTTGCAATCGGCGTCGTTGGGCCAAGTGCTGGAAGAATTCGTCACCGCCGAGCGTCACGCCGCCGACGTGAACCGCAAAATCATGCTGGCCATCAGCTATCCGGCCTTGCTCCTCTTGCTGCTCTCCTGCCTGTTCGCCTTTTTTTCGCTCAGCATCGTGCCGGAAATCATGCGAATTCACCACGATTTCGACGCTGATCTGCCGGTGTTGACCGTGGCTTTGGCCGAAATCTCCACGTCGGGCAAATGGGTGATGATCGGCAACATCGCCACCTTGGTTTTCGCCTGGGGCTTTTTATGGCTGGCAATGAGCGTGGTCGAGCTGCGCGCGGTGGTGATGGCGGTGCCGCTCGTTGGCCCCGCTTTGCGATGGGCGGCGCTGTCCCGTTTCTGCCGCTTGTTGGCCCTGCTTGTCGACGCCCAATTGCCGCTGCCGCAAGCACTGGGTTTGGCGGGCCGCGGCTGCCAAGACGCGACGCTCGGCAGCGCCTCGCGCAAAGCGGCGGCGAGCATCGAGGCGGGCGCCGCGCTCAGCGTCGCGCTCTCGGCGCGGCGGGCCTTTCCCGAAAGTCTGGGGCCGATGTTGCGCTGGGGTGAGCGTGGGCCGGAGGCGGCCCTGGCCGACGCGCTACGCACGGCCGGCGAAATGTTTGAGACCCGGTTGGAGGCGCAGCTTGGTTTGGTGCGCGCGGTCGTGCCGCCGTTGACCTTCGCCATCGTGCTCTGGGGGGCGTTGTTTCTCATCTCGGCCTGCTTGTTGCCGATGATTTCCTTAATCGACATGCTAACATGACGGGTGCGGTGATTTCAGCGCAGAGTTTTCCCGGCCTGGTGCTGTTGGGCATCGCCGTGCTGTCGTCGCTGCACCTGTTTTATCGCGACCGGCCGCCGGGCGAAGACTTGTTGCACCTGGCCATGACGGTGATCGGCCGCGTGATGATCGTCACCGCTTTTGTGGAAGCCAGCTTTTTGTTTTTCAGTTTTCTGGCCATTCCATTTGGCGTGGTCGTGTTTGGCATTTTAATCTACGTGTCCGTGCGCTACGCGTTGCGGCGCCGCGTCGCGCTGTTGGGCGTGTTGGCGGCCGCCTCGCGCCGCTGGCAGCCGCTCGCGCCGGCGGCCGTGGCGTTTTCGGCCGAGTGGGGTTGGCCCTTCCGACAGCGCTGCCGCCATCTGGCCGAACTGTTAGACGCCGGCATGCCGCTGGGCGAGGCTCTGCGTGCCGCCGGCAAGCAGCCTCGCGCGCTGGTCCTGGTGCTGGCGCTGGTGCTGCTTTTGGTCTTCCCTCCCGTTGGCTTGATTCTGGCGTTCCTCTATTACATCAACGGGGGCAGGTTGGCCTCCCGCCGTGCCTTGGCCACGGTCGAAGTGGGCCTGCGCACCGGCAACCTGAGCGGCGCTTTGACTGAAGCCGCGCGGTCGCCGGTGGCCCAGCCGATGTTCGCCCGTGTCTCGGGGGCAATTTGGTATCTGGGAGCGACCGTTCTGGCCGGCTTGATCGTGGTGCCTTTTGTGGCGATCAAAATCGTGCCGGCTTATGTTAAAATCTTTGCCGACTTCGACGCCGAACTGCCGCTCGCGACGCATCTGTTGATTCAGTTTTGCGATTGGTTCGCCACGTACGGCTGGCCACCGCTGGTTTTGGGGCTGTTTGGCGCGTCCGTTTACGCAGTGTTGTGGCTGTTTGGCGCCGTCATTTGGTTGCCCCCGCCGCTCAACGGCTTGTCGCGACGGCGCGACACGATCACCGTGCTGCGCGCTTTGGCCTTGGCCTCCGAGGTGAATCGGCCGCTGGAACTGGCGCTGGCCGCCTTGGCCGAACATCATCCCTCCGCGGCACTATGCGGACGCTTGCGGCTGGTGCTGGCGGGTATGGCGGAGGGAAAGCCGTGGGCCGAGGGGCTTGCCCGCTATGGCTTTTTGCGCGGCGCGGAGCTGGCGCTGCTCACCAGTGCCGAGCGCGTGGGCAACCTCACCTGGGCGCTGCGCGACGTGGCCGAGGCCATTGAGCGCCGCTTTGTTTTGCGTTTACAACGCTTCTTGGAGATAATGTCGCCGGCGCTGGTGTTGATCGCCGGCCTGGCCGTGATGTTCGTCGTCGTCTCCTTGTTTCTGCCGTTAATCCGCCTGATCACGAGTCTGATATGAGCCGAGCGCGCCGGGGTTTCACCGTTGTCGAAAGCTGCGTCGCCGCGGCGCTGTTGACGGCGGCGCTGGCTCTTGCGGTCGCCATGCTCACCTCGGTCGCGCGGCAACGCCAGGCCGCCGAGCGACACGCTCGCGCCCTGCTGGCCGCCGACAACCTGCTGACGCGCATCGCCGCCGAACCTTATGCATCGCTGACCGGCGAGCGCGCCGCCGAAATTTGCCGGCAATCGCCAGACGGTCAGGCGTTGTCGCCAAGCGGCGCGTCGGTTGAAGTCGTTTCGACTGGTTTATTGACGGGCAAAAAGATTACCGTCGCCGTCGATTGGCAGCCGGGCGGCAAAGGTCCGCCGGCGCGGCAGCGGTTGGTCACCTGGGTCTTTCCAGCGGAGGGGAGGCCATGAATGGTTCAGGAAGGGTTCAGGGTTCAGGGTTCAGGGTTCAGGATTCGGGTGTGCGGCGGCTTGGCATGCGGCGCCAAAAGGTGGCGCGCGGAGGATATACGTTAATTGAAGTGCTGGTGGTCATCTCAATCAATTCCATTCTCCTGGCGGTGGCCCTGACGCTCTTGGGCTTGCTCTTGAAAAGCGAACGTCACGGCAGGCGGCATTACGAGCAAACTCGTTCCGTCCTGCGCTTGGCCAACGACCTGCGCGATGCGGCCGCCAATGCCGATCAGGCTGAAAGCGACGTGGGCGGGGCAATCTTGCGGTTGCGCTTGCCGGGCGAACGTGCCGTTGAATTCACGCGCGACGAAGATCGCATTCGCCGTGTCGAACACCAAGGCGCGGCCGTTGTCCGTCGTGAGGCCTATCATGTTGACGGGCTGAGCGGCGTCCGGTTTCTCGTATCCGCCGACAAGCTCATCTCCGTCGAGTTGAACGTCAACGGCGAGAGCGCCGACCCCTGGCGCATCGACGCGCGGCTCGCCGGCCTCCGACCTGCCGCCAAATAGGACGAGCGTATAGATACCGTGTGCGGCCAGAAATGAGGGCCTGCTCGTCGTCGGATGGCCTCATCTTGGAGTGCGTGCGATTTATCGCCGCTTTCCGTTGTCGCGGAGCGACCTTCTTTTTTTGGCTCCTCGGAAGAATCTGTGGGTGGATTTTGGCTGGATAACGGGGCCACGATGCGTTTTTTAAGGCATTTGCCGGGCAAATAAATGGGTTGGCAATTGAAAGCGACTTCGACGTGGTAGAATGACCGGCGTCTGGCGCTGGCGGAGTCGGGCTCTGCTGGCGAGCAAGTGCGACAAGGGATAGCCGGATCCGGGCGGGTAAATGACTCGCTTGGCGTGAGGCCCGTCATGGCGGGCCAGGGTTCTTTGCCTTTCCGTACATCTCACAGATCATTTATTTGCCCGGCCATGCCTTTGAAAACGCGAACGTCGCCCCGCTCATCGGCGCGAAAACCACCCACGAATTTGTCAGTGGAACCCTTTTTATCTCGGTGCCTTCTTGACTCAGCCGATTCGCCCCCTGACCTCGCACTGGTTGTCCTGGCGTTACAAGGCCCGCGCAAACAGTGGACCAAGGCAAACGCCGGGGCAGGGCTGGCAACCCTCGGTGGCCGCCGGAACGCGCCAGCCATCCTTGGGGCCGGAGAGAAGGTCGCTCCGCGAGGCCACCCCGTTCCCAACAGACGTCTCATTTCGGCTCGCGTGGAGTCTATTGCCGCTGTTTCGGCGGCGCGGGCCGACGGTCGCTGGATGAGCCGAGACGTCGGGGCCCGAAGCTAAAAGAGGGTTCCGGGCCTTTCATCTCGGCGAATTTGGCCTTCTGCTCGTCGGTCAGCACGCCGACCAAATCGGCCAGCGCCTTGTCGCGCCGCGCGTTCAAGTCGTCAAAGTAGGCGCGGCGTTCTTGCTGCGACATCTCTGCGGGCTTGTGCTCGCCGGGCTTGGGCGCCAAAGACGCGGCGATGGCGCGGATTCTCGCTTGCTGATCTTCCGTCAGGCCGAGTTGCTTGGCGACTTCCGGTTGCGACAGCGCTCCATCGCCCCGAAACCGCAACCACAATTGCTTGAGCCGCGCCGCTTGTTTCGCATTCAGAATCTGATACAGCTTCTCCTCCGCCGCCTTGCTCCGCTCGACACCGCGCTTAGATAGCTCCTCCATGCGCTTCTTGCGCTCGTCGGGCTCAAGGTTCTGCGCCTCCCAAAAATCGCCCCGTAACTCGTTGACGGGCTTGAACGCCTCCTCGATTTCTTTTTCCTGATCGGCGGTGATCGCCAACTCCTTCCGCACTTCTTCGCGCAGTTGCCCGGTACGCAAAAGCTCGATTGGATTTCCAAACACTGGGCCGAACGTCGTCGCGGCGGGCCGGCGCGGCGAAGGCTCTTGGGCCATCGCGGTTGAGACGATCGCCGCCAACAACAGCGGCAACCCGCGGGAAACTTTATTTCGCAACATGGAAATACCTTTCTTGTTAACGCCAATCGGGAGCTTGCATGAAATGAATCACCGTGACATCTTTGAGCCGCAGCGGACGGCGTTGGCCATCGGCCGCGGCGAATAGTTCGAGCATCGCCTTGCGTTGCTCACGAGAACCACTGTTGTCTAAAACCTGTGCCGCCAACCAACGCCCATCGGGCGACCAACACGCCGCGGCGACAGATCGTTCGCTTGTTGGGGCGGCAAATATCTGTCGCGCGTTTGAACCGTCAATATCCGTGATCCACAAACTCGCTTCGGCGCGGGTTGAATGCACGTATGCGATCTGTTTGCCATCAGGCGAGAAACGCGGGGCGACATTCCCCCATTTTCCCTGCGTCACTCGACGTTGTTCGCTGCCGTCGGGATGCATCACGTAAACCTGGTAGCCGACCTCAGCCGCAACGTCGCGGGCGGAAATCGCTACCAGCCAATCGCCGTGCGAAGTCCAATCCTCAACCTGATCGTTCTCGGCGATCGGAAGCTTCTGCTTTTCACGGCTCTCCAGGTCGAAAAGCCAAGACGTGCCATACCAACCTTCGGAACCATCATGCACATGGTAAAGCAAGCGCCGTCCGTCGGGCGACCATGTACGTAGCGACGCTTTTTCAACGAGCTTAACCGGCTTCGGGTCGGCGAGGTCAGCGATCGAAACATCGGAAACGTACGTTTGAGTGCCGTCCCGCGACCAGTGGGCCTTTGAATCGCTGAAGGCGATTCGCTTGCCATCCGGCGAGATACGATGAGTCTGGCCTAACGGGCTGATCTTCCGCCAGTCGCCGGAATTGGGATCGATCTCGATCAGTCCACGATAATGGTGCGGCCACTCCGCCTCGCTGCGCAAATCCAGATCGGCCCAGACGTAGATTTTGCCCGGCAAGGCGTCGGACGGTTTCGCCGCGGGCTTGTCGTCCGCCGGCGCCGCGGCGACCGCCAACTGTGGCACCAGGCGCCAGGGAATCAGGCTGGCTGCCGTGAGGAATAAGAAGGCGCCGGCCGCCAACAACAGCCGGCGGCGTGAAAAAGAACGCACGCGAGTCATGGCCAATATCCTTTGTTCGAGGTTTCGGTACGCCCCTAACACGCCTGCCGCCGCCAAGGTCGGCCGGGCGCGCGATGTTTCGCGGCCCGCCAATTTCAACAGCAGGCGGCCGTATTCCGCCGGCCGCACCAGCCCCTTCTGAAGCAAAAGCTCGTCGCACGCCGCTTCTTGCGCCACCGACCAGCGCCGCAACATGAGCCATACCAACGGATGAAAAAAGAACAGCGTTCGCACGATGGTTGGCAGCCAGTTCCAAGCCAAATCGCGCCGCCGCTGGTGCGCCAGTTCGTGGGCCAACATCAGCCGCAACTCCGCGGCATCGAACTTTTCCGCAGCTTGCACCGGCAAAACAATCGTCGGCCGCCAAACGCCCGCCAGCAACGGGCTTTCGACCTGCGCTGACACCAACAGCCGCGGCGACCGTCGCACGCCGAGCCGCGCCGCCTCACAACGGAGCACCTCATTCGATCCGCCGGTCTCATCCGGCGCGGCGGAGGCGACCAGTTGGCGAATCGCCCTCCATTGCTTCCACATCAGCCCAAGCGAGCCGAGCACGCCCGCCAGCCACAGCAGCGCGAGTATGATACGCGTCGACAGGCCGCGACGCGCCTGCATCATCGGTTGCTCAGGCTCGATCAACTCCGTTGCCTGTAGCGACGGCTCGACGGTCAGCGGTGACGCCACCGGTCGCGGCGCGATTTCGACCACGACCGGAACGTCCACCGGCGCGGGCAGCACGCGAAGAAGAATCGGTTGCCCCCAAATGAGTGCGACCAGCAGCTTCAGGCAGGCGAGACGCCAGAGCCAGCAAACGACTCGCGGCGAGACAAAGCGGCACCAGCGGGCAATCGCCCAGGCGGCGATCAACGCGATCGCGCCTTGCCATGAAGCGCGCCACAGCGCCGCCGCCCACACCTCGCCCCATTGCTCCAATATCTGTGACAACGCGATCATGGCAGGTCTCCTCGCTCGCGAGATTCAAGGCGTTCGAGAAGTTGTTCCAACTTGCGCGCTTCGTCGTCGCTGAGCAGCGACGAGCGCGTCAGGTAGGCGACAAAGGGAGAAACCTCGCCGCCCAGCACGTCGTCGACGAAACCGCCGACAAGACGATCAAGCAAATCCGCCTTGGAAATCGTCGGCCAATAGCGATGCACGCCCGACCTCTTGCGGCGTTTCAGATAGCTCTTGTCGCGCAGGCGTTCCATGACCGTCAGCACGGTGGTGCGCGCTTGTCCGGTCGTGGTTGCGAAATGCGCGGCCACCTCGCGCACACTCACGGGATGATGATCGCCGACGTATCGCAAGACATCGAGCTCCAAGCGCCCCAACGGCTCATGTGGTTTTGTCATTCTTCCTGGCCTCCGGTGACTATGGATGTAGTCATGTTAGCCTTGACTATGGCTGTAGTCAATAGAGGGCCGCGATTGACCGGAGAGGGCCTGGCGAACCTCGCGTCTTTGCCAAAGCTGCGTCACCTTCGCGTCCGCTCCGGCCGGCTTTCCGCGGCGGGGCTGCGCCAACTATCGCGGTTCACGGGCGTGGAAATTGAACTTGGCATGCGCGGCGCCGTCGCGGCGGCTCAGTTGCGAGAGCTTGCCAAAGTAAGCGGATTGACGACTCTGACGTTAAGCGAATGCCAATTGGATGACGAAACCGTTTCGTCCCTGAGCCAAATCACGCAGATCCACCACCTCACGCTCGATTCAGCCAAGCAGCGCGGCGAAACGCTCCGCCGCCTCGGTCGGCTGCGCCATTTGTCTTATATCGAACTGGAAAATGTGCATCCATCCGACCCTCGCGTAATCCTCGATATACTAAAGCGCCTGCCAGATGATCGGGTTTTTGTGCATTGAGCCGTTCGACAAACGAATCTTGCCAAGCCGCAGCTACTGAGGCTGGCTTGGCCTGAGCAAAATGCCCGACTCTAAGAGGCTATCCGAAAACTCGCCGTGGGGCGGGCCGCCGGCCCG
>DASVGM010000847.1:0-4182 GCA_036379555.1 Pirellulales bacterium
CGCCGGCTCCGCCCGAACCGGGCGAAAACCAACAACAGAAACCGAAGGCCAATAATCCAAATGTGAGTCAAACGCCGGCCACGCCAATTGACCTGGCCGCCGCCTTGCGACTAGCCGGCGTGCGGAACCCGGAGATCATGATCGCGCGAGAGCGCATTACCGAGACGATGGCCATTCGCCAGTTCGCGGCCGCTCAGATTTTGCCCAATCTGAACGCCGGTGCCAACTACGATACCCATACCGGCGCGGTGCAACAATCCAGCGGCCACCTGCTGAACCTAAGCAGAAGCGCCGTCTACGTGGGGGCTGGTGCCAACGCCGTCGCCGCCGGCACGGTGAACATTCCCGGCGTGATGTGGAACCAAAACATATCACAGGGACTGTTTACGTATCTGGTCGCCCGGCAAAGCGTCCGCCAGCAAGAGTTCACCAGTCAGGCCATCCGCAACCAGGTGCTGTTAGGGGTGTCGTTGGCCTATATGGAATTGCTGCGTGCCAACGGCCGCCGAGCCATCGCCATTCGCATTCGCGATGACGCGACCGAGGTGGCCCGTTTGACTGCGGCCTACGCGCGCACTGGGCAGGGGCGGCAGGCCGACGCCGACCGTGCCGCGACGGAACTGGGCAAGCGTGAAACCGATCTCATGGTGGCCGAGGGCGAAATGATGATGGCCTCGGCACGGTTGGCGCAACAGCTTAACCTCGAGCCGACGACGCGTTTGCAGCCCACCGAGGCCTGGGTCGTTCCCATGCCGCTGGTGCCCGAACCGATTACGCTGCAAGAGCTGATCGCCATGGCCTCGTTGCGCCGGCCTGAGTTGGCCGCTCAGCGCGAGGCCATCCAGGTAGCCCTGTTGAACTTGCGTGGGGCGAAGATTCTGCCCTTCTCTCCGACCACGCTGGTCGGCTTCAGCGCCGGTACGATGGGGGGCGGCAGCAACTTGCAAGCGGTTCGCTTTGGCAATTTTGGCCATCGCGATGACTTTGACGCGATCGCCTTTTGGACGGCGCAGAACTTGGGGGTCGGCAACATCGTGCAGATCAACATGGCCCGCAGCCGGTTGCGTCAGAGCGATTTGCGGCGGCTGGAAGTGCTCAACGGGGTGCGTGCGGAAGTGGCCAATGCCTATGTTCGCAGCCAGGTGCGTTTTGCCCAGGTGGCCAACACCGAACGGGCGGTGCGCAGCGGCATTGATTCCTTCGACGAAGATATGCTCCGCATTCGCAACAACGAAGGCCGGCCGATCGAAGTGCTCGACAGCCTGCGGCTTTTGGGCCGGGCGCGTTTCGACTACATGGATGCGATTTCGCTCTACAACTCGTCGCAATTTGAATTGTACGTCGCTCTGGGCCAACCGCCGGCCAACGCCTTGGCTCGTCCGACAAACCAAACGCCGGCCGGTGCCCCTGGCACACAGCCCGGCGCTCCTGGCGCGCGAGGGCAAGGGGTTCCCGGTACATCGCCTCAGTTGCCAGGCCCCCCGCCGGACGTTTCGGCGCTGCCCGCCAGCGCGGCGGCGCCCCGGCTGACGGCCCGCTGATGCCGCCACCGCGACGGTCCACTTTTCCCAGATACTTGTTCGCTGCGTAGGAGAGTTTGCACATGAGAGTTTATGGTTGGGATCGTAGTTGGCTGCGACGGCTCATGGCCGTCGGCCTCTGCGCGGTCGGACAAATCGTGACTGCCGCGCAGCCCGAAGACGGCGAGCCATCGCCACCGCCGCCTCCGCCTGATAGCCAGGCATTGGAGGGGGCCGAGCCGGTTGAGCCGCTACCGCCCGCGCCGACGGAGCCGAGCGAAAACAAGGCCCAAGGCGCCAACGGCAACCAAGCCGGATCCAAAAGCGGCGTTGGCAACATCGCCGGACAAACCGAAACGACGCCGATTGATTTAGGCACCGCTTTACAGTTGGCCGGGGTGCGAAACCCGGAGATTATGCTGGCGCGAGAGCGCGTCACTGAGATGGTGGCGATCCGACAATTCGCGGCCGTTCAGATATTGCCCAACGTCAACGGCGGTGCCAGCTTCGATACCCACAGCGGTATGCTGCAACAATCGACGGGCCACATGCTCAATGTCAGCCGTAGCGATGTCTTTGTGGGCGCCGGTGCCCACGCCATCGCCGCGGGTACCGTGAACATTCCCGGCGTGATGTGGAACCAAAACCTGTCACAAGGGCTGTTCACGTTCCTTGTCGCCCGGCAAACCGTCCGCCAGCACCAATTCAACAGCCAGGCCATCCGCAATAACGTGTTACTGCGGGTTTCGCTGGCCTACATGGACCTGTTGCGTGCCAACGGTCGCCGGGGCATCGCCATTCGCATTCGCGATGACGCCGGCGAGGTGGCCCGCTTGACAAAGGCTTACGCACAAACCGGCCAAGGCCGCCAGGCCGATGCCGACCGCGCGGCGACTGAGTTGCAAAAACGCGAGGCCGACCTGATGGTGGCCGAGGGCGAAATGGTGATCGCTTCGACCGGGTTGGCCAAGCTGCTCAACCTGGAACCGACGGTTCGCTTACAGCCCACGGAGGCGTGGGTAGTGCCAATGCCGATCGTGCCCGATCCGATTACGGTGCGTGAGTTGATCGCCATGGCCGCCATGCGGCGACCTGAATTGGCCGCTCAACGGGAGGCAATCGAGGTAGCCATTCTCAACGTGCGTGGTGCTTGGATTCTACCCTTTTCACCGACCACCTTGGTTGGCTTTAGCGCCGGTACGATGGGCGGCGGCAGCAATTTGCAGCCGGTGCGGTTTGGCAATTTCAAACATCGTGATGACTTTGACTTGGTGGCTTACTGGACGTTGCAAAACTTGGCGATCGGCAATAAAGCCCAGATCGACATGGCCCGCAGCCGGCTGCGTCAGAGCGACCTGAAACGACTGGAAGTGCTCAATGCCGTGCGTGCGGAGGTGGCCAACGCCTACGCCCGCAGCAAGGTGCGGTTTGCCCAAGTGGCCACCGCCGAACGCGCGGTGCGCACCGGCATTGATTCCTTCGATGAAGACATGATCCGCATCCGCAACAACGAGGGTCTGCCGATCGAGGTGCTCGACAGTCTACGGCTATTGGGCCGGGCACGATTTGAGTATCTGGACTCGATCTCGGAATACAATTCGTCGCAATTTGAATTGTACGTGGCGCTGGGGCAGCCTCCAGCCAACATGTTGATGCGTCCGGCGCCCCCGCCGCCGGGCCGAGGCGCGCCGCGCCAAATGCAGCCGGTTCCCGGCGTGCCTGAAGTGCCGGGCCCGCCGCCCGACATCGCGACCCCGCCCGCCATGCCGGCCGCGCCCAGGCTCACGGCCAAATGACCCCGCATCATTTCGGCTGACCTGGAATTACGAGAGAACTATTTAGAGTGCCTAACAAAACGCAAGACGACTGTCACCGGAGGATGGGCTTCCTAGCCCGTCACCCTAAATGGTGACGGGCCAGGAAGCCCATCCTCCAGGAACCCGTTCGTTTTGTTAGCGCTTTGAGCGAACTGACCCAACCCGAGAGTACGATCATGTTACCGAATGCGTTAGAGTGTGTACGGCCGTGGCGTTGGTATCGACGAATGGCACGGCGCGCCGCGATAGGCGCGTCTTTAGCCGCGGGGCTGGGCGTTGCCGCGCCGCTGGGACTCGCGTTTGCCGAGGCCCCGCAAGCCCGCCAGGCGCAGATCGGCCAGACGCAGGTCCGGCAAGCGATGCACTCCGGCCAGCGGACGACGCGCTCGCGGAATTACGCGCCGCTGCAAAACTGGAACACGGCTCACACCAACGGCGGAGCACTGGTTCCCGCAGCGCCGGGCACGACGACAAGCGGCACGAGCCAGGCTGTTGGACCAAGCGGTGCGGCCGTTTTAACAACCCGCTTGCCAAGGCCAACGGCTCAATACCCGTCCACGACCACGCCGGCCGGCTACATCGCCGGGCCCGCGACCGGCGCGACGGTGATGAATGCCGCGCGCCAGGAGCCGCAGACCGACGCCGACGCTGAAATGCTCGGTCCCGCGGAACAGTTGCCCGACGCGCCGGCTGATCGAACGCCAGGTTCGCGCACCGCGGCCGAAACCGTCGACGCGCCGGCCGTGCTGCCGCAGGGTGAGGACGAATTCATCATCGACCTGCCGATGGCCATGCGGCTGTTGGTTTCGGCCAACCCGACCGTGGCCACCGCGCGTGAATTGGTG
>DASVGM010000848.1:0-3946 GCA_036379555.1 Pirellulales bacterium
GAGAGAAGGTCGCTCCGCGACGGTTGAAAGCGGCGATGAATCGCCGCACTCCAAGAGAGCTGCGGCTACCGTCGCCGGCCTTAGGCGGCACGCTGCTGATCTTCACCGGCGGCCGCCGGCAGGCTCGAGACCGCCGCATGAACGATCTGCGTGCCCGGAGCGTTGACTTGCATGCAGATCGTCTCGCGGTCGTCTAAGGCGGCCAGCACCGCGCGGCGCTTTTCGGGCGGCACGAAGAACAGCACAAAGCCCCCTCCGCCGGCGCCCAACAACTTGCCGCCCAGCGCGCCGGCTTCGAGGCCGCGGCGATAAATCAGGTTGATCGTATCGTTGGAAATCGAGTCGTCGAGCGAGCTTTTCAGCACCCAGCCCTCATGCAGCAAGCGGCCGAAATTCGTCAGACTTTGCCCGCCCGCGAGAATGGCGTAGGCATCGTCGACCATGCGCCGCATTTGTTTGAGTTGGGCGGAGTTTTGCTCGATTTTGTTCACCTGCCGCGAAGCGATCTCGCTGGCGCGACGACGAATACCGGTGTAAACGATCAGCAGATGCCGTTCAAACTCCGCTTTGCGTTCGGGCGACAGCGGCACGCGATGCACCACAATGTCGCGCGTGGTGCGGAACTCAATCAGGTTGAAACCGCCCATCGCGGCGAAGGTTTGATCTTGGCAGCCGACCGCCTCGCCCAGCACTTCGCGCTCCAACTCAATGGCCTGATAAGCCAGATCGAGCGGATGCACCACACGACCCTGAAACGCGTACAAGGCGTTGAGCACGCCCACCACAAAGCTCGACGACGTGCCCAATCCAACGGACGACGGCAACTCCGCCACGCAATCGACTTCAATGTCTTTGCCAATGCCGACCCAGCGCAAGCACTCGCGCAGCGGAGCATGCTGGATGTGCGCCAAATCGGCGACGCACTCCACCTGCCGATAGGCGAGTCGAATGGAATAATCGAACAAGCGCGAGTAGAAACGCGTGGCCGCCAGATAAGTACACTTATCGACGGCCGTGCCCAGCACCGCTCCGCCGTGCCGTGTGAAATACTCCGGGTAATCGGTGCCCCCGCCGAAAAAACTGATGCGAAAGGGCGTTTTGCTGATAATCATGCCGCCGCCCTCGTGGAGAAATGTTCGCGGATGAAGCCGTCGGCCTGCACCACGCTTTCCGGCGTGCCAATATCGAGAAACGGCGCCTGGCAACGGCAAACCATGATGCGTTTGCCTGCGGCCAGCAACTGGGGAAAAACGTCGTGTTCCAAGCTTAATGGCGTTCGCTGTGGAAAGCGGTCGATGACGCGCCTACGGAATATGCATGTGCCGGCATTGATCAGGCCGCCACCGGGCTGCTTTTCGCTAAACCGCAGCAAGCGGCCGGCGGCATCGACATCAAGCCGTCCGTAGCGCGAGGCGTCGTCCATCTCCAGGCCGAGCACGACGGCGTCGATCGTGTCGTCCGCCCATTGCCGCCAAACGGGAGCGAGATTGGCCAGCAGCAGCGAATCGCCATTGGTCACCACCAGCGGATCGCCATCGGCCGCCAGCCGAGCGGCGAACAACACCGCGCCACCGGTGCCCAGAGGCGCCGGCTCGCGCAGCGTGGTGATCTGGCAGTCATCGGCCGGTCGTTTGACAAAATACGTCTCCGCGACGTGGGCCAAATGGCCGAGCGAGATGACGGAGCGCCGCACTCCCTGCGCCGCCAAATACCGCACGACCCACTCGATGAACGGCGCGCCGGCGGCCGGCACCATGGGCTTGGGCAAAGCGGGGTAAAGCTCTCGAATGCGTGTTCCGAACCCGCCGGCCAGTATCACTGCGCAGGCATTTGCGTTTTGCAGTTGGAATCGGCCGTTGAGCATTTCGATTGCACCTGCTGCAAGACGAGGGAAAAGGCGAAACGCGGCACTGGCGCGCGGCGCGTCCGCGACCGTGGTTGCCGCAAAGTATCGCCGGTCGCCTTCCGGTGCAAGAGCAGTTGGCGGCAGGTGCCTTGTGCAGACTTCATCTTGGAGTTTGACGCGATTGGAGGATGGGCATCCTGGCCCGTCACGTTCGCTTGGTGACGGGCTCGGAAGCCCATCCTACAAGGCGATCGCCCTGCGGCACACGGAAATTGAGCGTGGACAAGGCACAAGCTGGATCCATTGTAAACGACAAAACTCGCAATGTCCGCATTCTTCCAGATCGTAAAATTTTACCCAACTTACTTGATTTACGAGCTACTGTTGTTATGTTTGAGGGTTGGGCTTCTCCAATTTACCTAAACGTCAAGGTGAGCAAGGAAACATCCATGTTGCAACGGAAAATTAGTAAGTTTGTAGCGGGCGCGGCTGTCCTGGCCACTGCGGTGGCTTGGTCGTCGCAGGCAAATGCGTTCTGGGGGCATAGTAGCGGCGGAAGTCACGGAAGCCACGGGAGCTGGGGTTCCAGCGGTGGCTCGAGTGGCGGAAGCTACGGTTCGTCAGGCGGCCGACATCACCGCCATCATCATCACTATTACAGCTCAGGTTCCAGTGGCTCCAGCGGCGGCAGCTACGGTTCGAGCGGTGGCTCGAGCGGCGGAAGTTGGGGTTCCAGCGGTGGTTCGTCCGGTGGCAGTTGGGGCTCGAGCGGTGGCAGTTGGGGTTCCAGTGGCGGCTATGCCGTCGGCGCGCCCGCCGTCCAGGGGCCGGTCGTGAATGGCGGTTATGCCCCGGATGGCGGCATGACAGCTCCGCCCGCTCATCCCGCGGATACCATGCAGGGCCAACCGGGCTTGTCCCCGCCCACCGACAGCGACATGCCCTTGGATGAGGGTGGTACTCCCGCTCCTCTGGACAGCGGCACCCGGCTGTATCGTCCCTCGGCCAACGCGGTGTTGACCGTGAGCGTGCCGGCGGACGCCCGCGTGTTTGTCAACGATTTGCCGACGACCAGCACCGGTAGCCTGCGTCGTTACGTCTCGAATGGCTTGCGCCATGGTTACAACTACACGTACCACATCCGCGCTGAAATCGTCCGTGACGGTCAGACGCTGACCGAAACAAAGACGGTGAAACTGCAGGCTGGCGATACCTCGAAGGTTGAGTTCGCGCTCAACGCTTCAAATTCGGACCCGATCGCCACCCAGCCGGTTCGCACCAGTCTGACGTTGCACGTGCCGGCCGACGCCAAGGTCTATCTGTCGGGCAACGAGACCCACGGCAACGGCGAAGTGCGCACGTTTTCGACCAACAGGTTGGCCGCCGGGGAGACTTGGGGCAGCTACGTGGTGCGTGTCGAGCTGAACCGCCATGGCCAGACGATGACCAAGGAAGCCGCGGTCGATCTCAAGGGTGGCGACATCCGCGAGTTGACCATCGACTTTGACGCCACTCAGGTGGCCAGCCTCGGTCAGTAAGCTGCTTCGCGGCCGTCGCGCCGACGAAACAGGGGCAGGAAAAACTAAACCCTCGCACGGTTTTCCGGGCGAGGGTTTTTTGTTTATACTCCGCCCATGCAACTTTTCGACACCCACGCCCATCTCGACCAGGAGGAATTCGACGAAGACCGCCCGGCGGTCATCGCCCGCGCCGTGGCCGCAGGCGTCGAAACGATGCTGGCCGTGGGAATCACCGCGGCCAGTAGCGCGGCGTGCGTGGAACTGGCCGCCGGCCATACGGCCGTTTTTGCCGCCGTGGGCATTCAGCCTAATTACTGTGCCCAAGCTGAGGCGGACGATTGGCAGCGCGTGCGCGATTTGGCCAGCCGGCCGCGCGTGGTCGCTCTGGGAGAGACCGGACTCGATCGTTATTGGGATTATGCGCCGTTCGACGTGCAACAGGATTATTTCGACCGCCATTTGCGGCTCTCGCAAGAATTGACGCTGCCGTTCATCGTTCATACGCGAGACAGCGATGCCGACGTGCTGGCCATGCTGCGTGAGGCGCGCCGTCGCGGGCCGTTGGCCGGCGTCATGCATT
>DASVGM010000849.1:0-9310 GCA_036379555.1 Pirellulales bacterium
CATGCTCTGGCAAATCCACCGGCGGCCCGGCTGCGGTAGATTGGAACTGGCCTGCGCAAAATGCGATATGTTATGGCAGAGAATGGTGCCGCGGTAACGCGATTTGGCGGTCAATCATGCGCCCTACCGGGGCAAGCCCGGTAGTTCATTGTCTGTCGGACACATCCTCGTTACGATGGAAGGGAGGTTTCTATCATGGCCACTGCGATTGACGAACGTGTTCCGCCCTTGGCGGCCGGCGATCATCTGACGCGTGAAGAGTTCCTGCGTCGTTGGGAAGCTCAACCGGGTCTCAAGCGCGCGGAGTTAATTGGAGGGAGAGTCTACATGCCTTCGCCGGTGTCAGGCGATCATGGGATAATGGACCGCTGGATCGGCACATGGTTAGGCGTTTACGAGGCGGCGACGCCCGGCGTGGGCGGAGCGAATAACGCGACGTCGCTGATGTTGGAAGACGCGCCGCAGCCAGACCTGAGTCTGCTCATCCTTCCTGAATATGGCGGGAATTCGCGGATCGAAGGTTTGTTTTTTCAGGGCGCTTTGGAATTTGTGGCCGAGGTTTCCGCCAGCAGCGCGTCGAACGACCTGCACGATAAATACGATCTCTATCAGGCCGCGGGCGTGCGGGAGTATCTCGTCGCGATCTTGTTTGAGGAGGAGATTCGCTGGCACGAGTTGCTTGACGGTCGCTATCGTGTTTTCCCGCCCGACGCCGACGGGCTATGGCGTTCGCGCGTCTTTCCCGGCCTCTGGCTGGACGGCAAAGCGCTTTTGGCAGGCAATCTGCGGCAGGTGCTCGACCGCTTGCAAGAGGGTTTGCGGTCGGCGGAGCATGAGCAGTTCGTCGCGCAACTCGCCACGAAAAGGCGGAACTATACTGCACGCGGGCTGGAATGAGGCGTTTTTACGCGATCAAGTAGGATGGCCTTCCCAGGCCGTCACCCTGTCTGGTGACGGGCCAGGAGGCCCATCCTCCGCTGGCACCGACTGTCTCATTCCTGCCCGCGTGCAGTATAAGTTGCGTCGCCGCGATTGTGGACCAAACCTTGGGCGAGAACGCTTTCCACGCGATGGATCACCATGCCCGTCGTCACCTCGGTCATGCAAATGTGCTGGTGCGGGCACTGCGATAACTTTCGCAACAAGCACGGCGAACACGGCACGTGTGCTTGCACGACGGCCTCCATGCGCCGGTAAGGACCGGTGAGCACCGGGCTGGTCGGCCCAAAAACACTTACCAACGGACGCTTTAGCGCCACCGCCAAATGCATCGACCCCGAATCGTTCGTGACACAAACCGCCGCCCTGCGCACCAGCGAGATCATCTCGGCCAAGGTGGTTTGTCCACACAGATCGCAGGCCGCCGGGCAGAGCGACGCCACCTCTTTTACTCGCGGGCGGTCTTTCGGGGCGCCCGCCAGAACCACCGCGAAGTCGCGCCGTGAGAGATGACGCGCCACGCCGGCGAAACCCGCCACACGCCAGTGCTTGGTCTCCCAAACCGTGCCCGGCACCAACAGCGCCAATGGCCGCCCGGCGAGACCGTGGGCCGCGAGCATTTCATCCACGCGGGCGTCGGCGTCCGGCGGCACATAAATGCGGAAATCGGGTTCGCCCGGTTCAAAACCCAGCACACGGCCAAGCCACAAATAGCGATCGACGGCGTGAACCGATTCAGCCAGGAGCGGAATGTGATGGGAATAGACCAGCCAGGCGCCCTCGCGTGTTTTCTCAAAACCGACGCGCACCGCCGCTCCCGTGGCCAAGGTGAACATGGCCGAGCGCAGTTGCCCGTGCAGGTCGATGACCAGGTCGTACCGGTTGCGGCGCAGCGTGCGCAGCAGGTGCATGACGCCCTTGGTGGCGAACCAGTCGCGTCCGAAGCGCGCATAGCGTCGGCGATCGAACAGCACCACGTCCGAGAGCGCGGGATGGTGCCGCACGAGGTCGGCGTTTTCCGGCGTGACGAACCAATCAATGTGCGCGTCGGGAAAGCGCTCGCGCAGCCGCACCAGCACCGGCAGCGTATGGACAATATCGCCCACCGCCGACGGCTTGATCAGCAGAATGCGTCGAAAGTTTTCGCGCGTGAGCGATCTTTTGGCCATTTAGGAAGCGGTACGGTACTCGCGTGTTTCGCTCGCTCGGCCGCCGAGAGAAAGCAGGCGTTTCGTCCAGGCGGAGAAGCGGTGCCGCTTCAACTCGCGATCGACGATGCGCTGCTCGGTCACCCAGTTGAACTGCAACACGCGCCGCTCGCCCGTAAACGGCTGGTGGCCGTGAAAGGAATTGTCGGCGCGGCGAAAGCACAAGAGCGTGCCTTCTTGCGGCGGCACTTCCACGATGACATCGTCGAGATTGTCGGCCGATCGCAGCAGCCGCAAGCGGCCGCCGGGAGCTTCCCACTTGGAGTTCATGTAGATCAACACGGTGATGATTTTCGACGGCGTATCGGTATGAATGCGGCCGTCGCGCGCGCTGGCGCGGCCGCGCGCGGTGATCATGGTGGGACGGCCCTTCAGGTCGAGGCCGAATTTTTCCTCAAAGGCCCGCCGCATTTCGTCGCCGTTCATCTCGGCCACCAGGCCGGCGAAGGCGGGTCCAAAGGTCAATTCACTAAGCGGAAAGCTGCCCGGCCGCTCGATCTTAGGATAGCCGGCCAGGATGGCGTCACGCGCCTCGGGCTTGATAAAGCCGGGCAGGATCAGATAGTCAAACGGTTCGCGCACCAAGGGTGTCGCGCGAAACGCGGCCAACTCAAGTGCTCCCATAAAAACAACTCCTTTGCGCGGAAGGGGGGTTCGCATCGCGTTTCGAGCCATCCTCCGGACACAAAACGCGGTTTTCGGATCGACTCTGACTTAAGCCGCTTGGCGGCCGCGTGCGGGCGTGGAATGGAGCAAAAATCGGCGATTTTGGCAAGATGATTTTCGCCCGCCCGTCGTTTTTAACGATTTTTCGGTAGATGAGCGACTTGCGGCGCGTTATGTTATCAAGAACCGAGGTCATGCCTTATTTACCCACCCACCGGTCAGGAGTCCTACCCCATGCCCAGCAAATCCAATCGTCGTAAGTTTATGCAGACCACCGCGGCCAGCGGAGTCGGCTTTTGGGTCGCCGCCGGCCTGCGCGCCGAAGAGAGCAAGTCGCCCAATGAGAGAATTCGCATCGCCTGTGTGGGCATCGATGGCAAAGGCGCCAGCGATTCGGAAGACGCCGGCCGCCACGGCGACGTGGTCGCCATTTGCGACGTGGACGACATCAAGCTCAACGCCGCAGCCAAAAAATTCGAGGGAGCCAAGAAGTATAACGACTTCCGCAAGATGTTCGACGAAATGGGTTCGAGCATCGACGCCGTGACGGTCAGCACGCCCGACCATTGCCACGCGGTGATCGCCGCCATGGCCATGTCTTTGGGCAAGCACTGCTTTTGCCAAAAGCCGCTGACGCACTCGATTTGGGAAGCCCGCCGCTTGGGCGACATCGCCCGTGAGAAGAAGGTGGCCACCCAGATGGGCAACCAAGGCACGGCGGCTGATTCGCTGCGCCGCGCGGCATCCATCATTTCATCGGGCGCCTTGGGCAACGTGAAGGAAGTGCATGTCTGGACCAACCGGCCGATCTGGCCGCAAGGCGGCAACCGCCCTGAACCGGCCGAGGTGAAACCGCACCTGCATTGGGAAGAATGGCTTGGCCCCGCGCCGTATCGCCCCTTTGGCCCCGGCTATCATCCCTTCGCTTGGCGCGGTTGGTGGGACTTTGGCACCGGCGCCTTGGGCGACATGGCCTGCCATACCGTCAACATGCCCTACATGGCGTTGGCCTTGCGCGATCCGACTTCGGTGCAGGCCCGCACTTCGGGACACAACCGCGACAGCTATCCCAAGTGGTCGACGATTGACTTCCAATTTCCCGCGAACGACAAACGGCCGGCCGTGAAGATGACCTGGTACGACGGCGGCGATGCCGGCGAGAAGCCGCCCAAGCACCTCTTTGCAGGCGCGAACCCAACCGCCAGCACTTGCCTGGTGATTGGTGACAAGCAGGGCTACGCCAAGGAGTTTGCGGAGGGGCGTCACCCGGCGAGCAGCGGCTGCCTGGTGATTGGCGACAAGGGTAGCTTGTACGCGCCGGGCGATTATGCCGAGCGGCAGATCATTTTGACGGGTGGCGTTAGCGATCCGAACGTCGAATTTGTCCGTTCGCCGGGCCATTTCCAGGAATGGATTCGCGCGATTCGCGGCGGTGAGGCGGCCCGGTCGAACTTCCCCGACTACGCCGGCCCGTTGACCGAGACGATCTTGCTGGGCAACCTGGCCGTCTGGGCGGCTCCGGACGCGGGCCAGATGGGCAAAAAGATCGAGTGGAACGCCAAGGATTTGGTGGCCACCAACGCGCCCGAGGTGGCCAAGGTGGTGCGGCCCGACTATCGCGAGGGCTACCATGTGTAGTGCCGCTAGCTTGGATTATTCATCGGCCCCGGTAGAAGCGATGCACACTGCGTAGCGGAATT
This sequence comes from Pirellulales bacterium, assembly GCA_036379555.1. Lineage (GTDB taxonomy): Bacteria > Planctomycetota > Planctomycetia > Pirellulales > JAICIG01 > DASSFG01. The sequence goes on from DASVGM010000849.1 coordinate 4,514, forward strand.
CGTGAGAATTCTGGCCCTAACCTGCTGTCACGACCCGACTTCTTACGAAGTCGGCTACGGGCCGAGTAGGTGAATAATCCGGGTTAGCGGATTCGTCCGCGCAACGGTTCTGTAACAGCGCCGCGGGGGCAATCGCCCCCGCGGCGTTGTTTTGTTGGATCCACCGATCTCGGCCAAGATTTGCCATCTTCGCACGAAATACCCTTATTCGCACTCCCTCGCTCCAGGTGCCTCATGGCCGACGAAATTGATTATCAAATCTTTGGTTCTGAAATGCAGTATGCGGAGGTGACGCTCGATCCCGATGAGATGGTCATCGCCGAGCCGGGCATGATGATGTACATGACGCCCGGCATTCAGATGGAAACCGTGTTTGGCGATCCGTCGGCCCGTTCCGGCGGCTTTTGGGGCAAAGTGGCGGCCGCCGGCAAACGGGCGCTGACCGGCGAATCGCTGTTTATCACCACCTTTCGCAATGCGGCGAACCGCCGCGAGCACGTCGCGTTCGCGGCGCCGTATCCCGGCAAAATCTTGCCCATGCATCTCGATCAATTGGGCGGCGAGTTGATCTGCCAGAAAGACTCCTTCGTCTGCGCCGCGCGCGGCGTGCAGATCGGCATCGCCTTTCAGAAAAAAATCGGCGTCGGCCTGTTCGGCGGCGAAGGTTTTATCATGCAACGCTTGACCGGCGACGGCATCGCCCTGGTTCACGCCGGCGGCACGATGATGAACCGCACGCTCGGCGCCGGCGAAACATTGAAGATCGACACCGGCTGCCTGGTGGCCATCACCAATACGGTCAACTACGACATTCAGTTTGTGGGCGGCATCAAGAACACGTTGTTCGGCGGCGAGGGGCTGTTTTTCGCCACGCTGACCGGACCGGGCCAAATCTGGTGCCAATCTTTGCCCTTCTCGCGATTGGCCGGACGCGTGTTGGCCAACGCTCCGCAGCAGGGCGGCAGCCGTGAAGAAGGTTCGTTGTTGGGCGGCCTGGGCCGCCTGATTGACGGCGACAATGAATGACGGCTACGCCCAACCCCTGTTTTGCGGCTTCGCGACGGCTTAAACTAGCGGCGTTCGACCATCATGTTCAACTTATTGACAGGCAGCCACCATGTTCTATCGCCCCTTGCTACCAACCTGTTTGATGTTACTCGCCGCCAATGTCGCCGCCGCGGAAGATTCACGCGTGTTTGAACTACGCACTTACTGGACGCCCGCGGGAAAGCTTGAGGCACTGCACGCTCGTTTCCGCGACCACACCACCAAACTGTTCGCCAAGCACGGCATGACGAATGTCGGCTACTGGGTGCCATTGGAAAACAACGATCGGAAGCTGATCTATGTGTTGGCCTATCCAAGCCGCGATGCGCGCGAAAAAGCCTGGAAGGCGTTCTTTGCCGACCCAGAGTGGCAACAAGTGCAAAAGGCCAGCGAAGCCAATGGCAAACTCGTCGATAAGGTGGAATCGCGATTTTTGCGGGCGACGGATTATTCGCCGATGATTGAACCGTCGCAAGGCGAACACCGGGTTTTTGAACTTCGCACCTATACGACGACGCCCGGCAATTTGCCCGCTCTGAACGACCGCTTCCGGCAGCACACCATGAAACTGTTCAAAAAGCATGGTATGACAAACATCGCCTATTGGACGCTGCTCGCCGATCAAGACGGCGCCGACCGGACGCTCGTTTACCTGTTGGCGCACGCCGGCAAAGAGGCCCGCGAAAAGTCGTTCGCCGCTTTTCGTGACGATCCAAATTGGATCGCCGTGCGTCAGGCGTCGGAGGAAAAAGCCGGCGGCTCACTCACGGAGAAGAACGGCGTTCAATCGGTGCTGCTTCAGGGCACCGACTACTCACCTATTCGATAGCGGTTTTCGCACTTTGCTGATCTTTGTTTACGAGCACCAGAGCGGCGGCGGATTTCCAACGGAACCCCAACGATCAAGTGAGGCGGCCTCGCTCGCGGCCGAGGGCGAGATGATGCGTGCCGCGTTGACCGCCGACCTGGCCGCCATCGATGGAGTTGAAGTCGCCGGATTACCTCCACGGCGTTTCGCCCATTCGCCCGAAGAGCGCGACGCCACGTTCGACGAACTGGCCGCCCAAGCCGATTGGACCGTCGTCATCGCGCCCGAAATCGGCGGCGTCTTGATGGAACGCTGCCAACGTGTCGTCCAAGTCGGCGGGCGCTTGTTGGGCGGCTCTTTGCCAACGATATTCCTCGCGGGCGATAAGCACGCCACGGCAACGCAATTGGCGGTGGCCGGCGTGCCGGTTCCTCTCGGCGTTCGGCATGAATTAGGCGAACCTTGGCCTGAGAATTTTCGGTATCCCGCCGTCTGGAAACCGCTCGACGGCGCCGGTTCGACGGGTCTGCGACTCATTGAACACCATGATACGCCCGTGCCGGTTGCCGAAAGGCGGCCCGGTCGGTTGGAAGAACGGTGCCCGAGAAGTACGCCTCTGTTGCCTGGCATTGCCGCCAGCGTCGCTTTTTTTTGCGGGCCTGCCGGCCCGCTTGGTTTGCCGCCTTGCCGGCAGCACATCGGAGAACATTTTCGCTACCTCGGCGGCTCGCTGCCACTGGAACCACCATTGGCGGAGCGCGCCAGGCGCCTTGCCCGTCGCGCCGTGGATACGTTGCCTGAACCGCTCGGCTACATCGGCGTCGATCTCGTGCTAGCCACCGAAGACGAAGCCAACGACGTCGTTATTGAAATCAACCCGCGGCTGACAACTTCGTATTGCGGACTGCGAGCGGCCTGTCGCGACAATCTGGCGGCGGCCATGTTGGCCGTGGCCGGCGGGCGGGAATTCGGCGTGTCGTTTCGCGCGGCGCCTGTTACCTGGAAAGCGGTTGCCTGGAAACCCGCTGGCAACGGTCTTTAAGGAAGGCCCTCCGTATGACAAAGCACCCGCGTAAAACCGCGGAGCCATGAGAGGCTATCGGAAAACTCGCCGTGGGTCGGGCCGCCGGCCTCGTTGTTCTACACATCTCTCGCGTCAGCCGCGTAGCGGCGAAAGAGTTTAGCCGTGGGCGTAAGCCCACGGAATCAATGAGGTAGATCAGGCAAGCCGCGAAGCGGCGAAAGAAGTGGCGCCACGCGCTCTTTCGCCGCTGCGCGGCTGGACGAATCGTTCGCGTGCGATTTCCGTGGGCTTGCGCCCACGGCTAAACTCTGCCGTCCCTACGGGACTAAAAACCGAATCGGACTTGTGTAGAACAACGTGGCCGCCGGCCCGTCTGGTGGCAAAAGACGGCTCGGCGAGCCGCCCCACGATAGGCTGCCACGGCGAAATCCAAGTTTTCGGATCGCCTCTCAGTCGCCCGCCGCGCGGCGCGCTTCCGCCGTACGATCCACGACATAATGGCCTTCGATAATGACGACGCCGGCCTGGCGCATGTCGTCGAGCAACTTCTTCCCGCGCGGTTTGACTTTCTTCACCTCGGAGAGATCGACACAAATAGGGCGATCATCAGCGGTGGCTCTCAGCATCTCCCAGCAGGTACGTAACTCGTCGACTTGAGGGCTGACGAGCAAACCCGCAAGCTTCAGGATCGTACCCGACGCTTTGCTGAAAACGCTAATCTTGAGCATCTGCCAAAACTCCTGCCGTGTTCCGCGCCGAGTGAGCGCAGTTGAATTGCTTGCCCCATTATCGCAGCCCTGCGCGCTGGGGAGAATACTGCCAGCATTACTTTCTGATAAGCCTTGGAAAGCGGCCAATTTCTACGCAGCAGACGGGTTTTTGCGGGCAGGAAGTCAAAAACTTTGCACATTTTTCGCTTCCCCAGGGTGCGAACCGGCTGTCCGCTCTTTATATTGAAGGGGTTACTGTCGCCTTGCCATCGTTCGAGGAGCGTATGTCGTTTGTCCGCATTGTTTACTACAGCGCATTGGCCGGAGGATGGGGCGCCTTCGTGGGTTGGCTGGTGGCCGAGATTCTCTTCTTTCGCTCCGGCGTCGAAGAAGGCGCCGTGCAGGCGGCGGCCGTCGGCGCGCTGGTGGGCGCCGGCATCTCACTCGGCCTGAGCGTCGTCGCCGGATTGGCCAACGGCAGCGTTATCGAAATCATCCGGCGCGCCTTGCCGGCCGTCGTCGCCGGCGGATTCGGCGGCGCCGTCGGCAGCCTCGTGGGCAACTTGCTCGACAAAATGCTCGGCAGGGCGCCCGGTTGGATGGTCGTCGGGCTGGGCATTGGCATCGTCGAAGGGCTTTACGATCGCTCGGCCAGCAAATTGCGCAACGGCCTGATCGGCGGCGCCTTGGGCGGATTGCTGGGCGGATTGCTTTTCGACGCCATTCAAAAGGGCGTGGTTCACGGTTCGGGCATGTCGAGCCGCGCCGCCGGTTTTGTCGTGCTGGGCATCGCCATTGGGGCCTTGATCGGCCTGGTACAAGTGGTCTTGAAAGACGCCTGGTTGACCGTGCTCGACGGCTACCGGCCGGGCCGGCAGTTGATTCTCAGCCGGCAGGTCACCGCGCTCGGCCGCGGCGACCATCTGCCGCTGCCGTTTCTCGGACCAATGAACGCCGGCATCGAATCGGAACATGTGCGCATCGTACGCCAGGCCGGCGGCGCCTTTGTGTTGGAAGACAACCAAACCAAGCTCGGCACGCGGTTGAACAACAACCCCGTCACGCACCCCACGCCGCTCAAAGATGGCGACGTGATCAAGTTTGGCACCAACTTTGTGCGGTTCAACGAACGCCGCCGCGACAAGGGCCAGGAGCCTATCACGCCCGCCTTTCAAGGTCAGGTGCGTTCCGCGCCGCCGCCACCGGTG
>DASVGM010000850.1:0-2156 GCA_036379555.1 Pirellulales bacterium
CCGGATCACTTCCATCACCGGAACAATCGTCGCGGGATCGGATCGAAGTGCGACGAGATCACCGATACGAAACATTGGCATGGCAGTTGATGAGAATTAAGTAGCGGGGCCGCGAAATCCTTCACCCTCTGACGAGATACCTCTTGACCACGTCTTCATCGACTTCGATTCCCAGGCCCGGCCCGGTGGGCACGGCGATGCGGCCGCGGTCGATGGCGAACGGCCGGGCGATCAGTTCGTCGCGGAAGGGATTCTCGTGCGTGTCGAATTCCAGCATCGGCTCGTCGCTGGAAAAACCCCAGTTGAATGTGGGCAACAAGGAGAGCACTTGCAGCGTCGCCGCGATGGCGATGGCGCCGGCGTAACAGTGCGGCAGGCACTGCATGCCCCAGAGACGCGCCATCTCGGCGATGAACAACGCCTCGGCCACGCCGCCGCAAAGAATCACGTCGGGCTGGATAATGTCGAACGACCGCTTGACGATGTGATCGCGCGCTTGGGCGCGCGAGGCCAGCCCTTCGCCGCCCGCCAGGGCGATATCGAGCGCGGCGGTCAGCGCGTCGTAGCCGGCGTAATTGTCGCCTTGCGGCAGCGGTTCCTCGAACCAGTAGAAATCGAGCTTCTCCAGTTCCTTGCCGAATTTCACGGCCGCGGGCAAGGTGAAGGCGCCGTTGCCGTCGGTCATCAGGCGGATTTCGTCGCCGACCCGTTCGCGCACCGCGGCGAGAATCGCCAGATCGCGTCGCGGCTCAAGGCGGCCGGTGCGGATTTTCATGGCCTTAAAACCGCGCTCGACCAACTCGGCCGCTTCCTCAGGAAACTGCTCTTCTGGGCGAACGCCTTCCACGTAGTTCATGGCCGCGGCGTAGGCCGGCGTATCGTCGCGGACGCGGCCGCCGTACATGTCGGCCACCGATTGGCCCAGCGCCTTGCCGCGCGCGTCGTGCAAGGCCAGGTCCACCGCCGCCACGGCCCGCGCGTCGCCGAAATTCGGCCCCCACAGCAGCCGCCACAGTTTGCGCTGCGCGAGTGGATTTTGGCCCAGCAGGATTGGTTTGAGGCGGTCTTCGATTATGCCGCGCGTGCCGGGCAGGTTGGCGGTTTCGCCCCAGCCGGCCAGTCCGCTGTCGGTGCTGAGCTTGACCAACAGCGCCTCACGATAAGGCGAGGAAGCGGTCGATGGCCCGAAGGCGCGGTCGAGCTTATGCCGCAGCACGAAGGTTTCTACCTTGGTAATTGCTATGTCGCCGGGTTTCTCGGCCAGCGCGGCGCCGCCGGCCAGCGCGCCGGTCGCCGCGCAGGCGCCTGCCATCGAGTTTTGCAGCCAGGTTCGTCGGGAGAGATTCATCGCGTCGATCCGTTTCTTTCGCATTCTACCGCCGCCAAGACGGGGCCGCCACGCCGCCATGAGCCGGCCGCCGACCGCGTGCTTTTTTGCGCCCTAGACTTGCCTATACCGCCCGCGGGCAGCAGGAGCCGCCCATTCGGCGCCACGTTCCCCGACCGTGGGCGGCATCGTCTCCCCTCAGGCAAATCAGGCCCGGATCAGGGCCAATAGGTTCAAAAAACGCCGCGTTGGCGGCGCCGGAGATACTATGTCGGGTCAGAAACGAGCGGGCGCCTTGGGCGCGGGCGGGTCTTCGTCCATCGGCAAGAAGATACTGCTCAAAATCGAACAATTGGAAGAGTTGCTGCTTTTAAGCACCACGCCCGCGTCCGCTCAAGATTGGCGGGATGAAACCTTTTCCATCGGTCGTCTCGATCAAACGGTTTATGCCAACGATGCCGTCGCCGCCGCTTCTTCAAGTGACAGCGCCCTGCCGCTGGTCGGCGGAAACATCGAACAGCAGCAATATGGCTTCACCGGCCAAGGCTATTCGGTGGCCATCATCGACACGGGCATCGACTACAACAATCCGGCCTTCGCCGGCCGCTACCTGGGCGGTTGGAATTTTGTCGCCAACAACAATAACCCCATGGACGACAACGGCCACGGCACGCACGTCGCCGGCATTATCGCCAGCGCCGATCCGAGCCATCCGGGCATTGCTCCCGGTGTCGGCATCATCGCGCTGAAGGTGCTTGACAGTTCCGGCACCGGCACGTTCGGCAATGTCGATCTGGCGCTGCAGTGGGTGGCCGCTCACCAGCGGCAA
>DASVGM010000851.1:0-8361 GCA_036379555.1 Pirellulales bacterium
CTCAAAATAAGCCAGATGCCCGGACATACGGATGTCGAGCTCTTTCCGACCCTGGAAGTCGCTCCCGCTCTGCCGCGAAGCGCTGATTATTTGACGAACAATGCCATTCCTGTCGGGCTGACGGAGGAAGAGATCGCCGCAGTCCTCGATGGTAAGCCGCTCGTGAAAGTGGTCTATCTGCCCGGCAAAGCGGACACGCCAAACGCGCTGCGCGGCATCGAGACGCTTGTGGCCGTGGGGCCTGAAATTGAAACCGATCCCGTGGTCGACGCTGACCGCCGCGGTACGATCCTCGCCATCCTGCGCGTCGATGGAGAAGCTGCTATGTCACCTTGAACGTCCGCGAGATGACGATCGACACGCCCGGCAACGCTTGACGCAACGCCGTCAGTCCGCGGTCGCTAATGTGCGTGCCGTCGAGCACCAGCATTTGCAATCGCTTCAGCCGGCATAAATGAACCAGGCCGGTGTCGGTGATCAACGTGCCCGATAGATCGAGCACGTCGACGTCCGGCAAACCGTCGAGAGACTCTAAAGCATCGTCGCTGAGGCGAGTGCCGCTGAGATTGACGTAAGACATGAATCATCCTTTTTTTAACATCGCTAACGGACTTCCAGGGGAAGGGGAAACTCAACCTGCTCTTCTCGTAACGCGTGTTCCTCCACCGTCGCGCCGAACCACTGACACAGCGCCTCGACGCAATCCATCACCAAATCTTCCGGCGCGCTGGCGCCGGCGGTGACCATCACCGCCTGCTTGCCCGCGAACCAGCGCTCGTCCAACTCCGCCGCGTCGTCCACCAGCCAGGCCGGACAACCGAACTCGCGGGCGATCTCCACCAACCGGTTGCTGTTGGAACTGTTGCGGCTGCCCACCACCAGCACCGAGTCGGCCAACGGCAACAAGCGTTTCAGGGCCTCTTGCCGATTCTGCGTGGCGTAGCAAATGTCTTCCTTCGGCGCGCCGACGCAGCCCGGATAGCGTCGCTTCAAACGCTCGATAATCACGTTGGCCTCGTCGACGCTGAGCGTGGTTTGCGTCAGGAAGGCCACCTTTTCAGCGTCGTCGATGCGCAGCCGATCGACGTCGCCGGGAGATTCGACCAGGTGCATGCGATCGGGAACGTAACCCAGCGTGCCCACGACTTCGTCGTGCCCGGCGTGGCCGATCAGCACGATGGTATATCCTTGCTCGGCGAAGCGTCTCGCTTCCAGATGCACTTTGCGAACCAGCGGACAGGTGGCGTCGATGACGTTCAAGCCGCGGTCGAGCGCCAGCTTTTGCACGGCGGGCGAAACACCGTGCGCGCTGTACATCACGTTGCCGCCGCGGGGCACTTCGGCCAGATCGTTGACGAAGACGGCCCCCTTGCCGCGAAAGCGTTCGACGACATGCCGGTTATGGACGATTTCGTGAAACACATAGAGCGGCGTGCCCAAAATCGCCAGCGCGCGATCGAGCGCTTCGACGGCCATGTTCACGCCGGCGCAAAAGCCACGCGGAGCGGCCAAGAGAATTTTCATGTCAGGTCTGCTTTCTCGGCAATTGGTTATGTTTCAGGCTCACTAGGAGGATGGCCGTCCGAGGCCGTCCAGCCACCGCGCTCTCGCTACTGGACGGCCTGCGAAGGCCATCCTCCGGACGCGTTTTTTGCATGGATTCTCAGCGGAAGGCCGGCGCCGCCGCCATGCCCGCCGCCGCCAGATCGAACGTCAGCGGCGCCGGCCGCTCGGCCCGCGGCGACATCTGCTTTGTTTCCGGTCGATGCAGCGGCAGCCGCATCGTGAACGTGGTTCCCTTGTCGCGCGCCGTGGTGCATTCGATCTCGCCGCCGTGGGCGCCGATAATGTCCTTTACGATGTCCAGCCCCAAACCGTTCCCTTCCTCGCCCTTGGTCGTGAAAAAAGGCTCCCAGATATGCTCCGCCACCTCCGGCGACATACCGCAGCCGTTGTCATGCACGGCGATCAGGGCCTCGTCGGGGCCGGCGTCGAGCTCCAAGACCACCTGACCGTCATTCTTGTTGCGAATGGCGTAAGCGGCATTCTTGATGAGATTGATCAAAACCTGTTGCAGCTTGGTGGCATGCCCCTTGATCGACGGCTCCGCATGCACGCGCAACGTCAGGCGGGCGTGCGGCAGCGTCTTGTCGAACCGCAAGAAGGCGATCAGTTCATGCAGAATATCGGCCGCCGCCAACGGTTGCAGTTCGATGTCCGTCCGCTCGAACCGCACAAACGACTTGACCTCGTTGACCAGTTCCATCAATCGATCGTAAGTGTGCCGGGCGAGCATGGCCGTCTGCATGAGTTCTTCCTGATCGGCGTAGCGTTCTTCGATCAGTTCCAACAGCGGCAGCATGCAAAGCTGATTGCCCATTTCATGGGCGATGCGCGCGGCCGACCGGCCCAACGCGGCGCAGCGATCGATGGCGACCAGGCGCTCGGTCAAAGCCGAGTTCGCCACGGCCAGGTCGTAAACCTCGATGGCCCGCGAAACCACGGAAAACACGTCGTGCCGTTCCCAAGGCTTTTTGAGAAAGTAATAGACCTGCCCTTGATTGATGGCGTCGAGCATGGCCTGTGAATCGGCGTAGCCGGTGAGCATGACGCGCTTGGTGTGCGGATACTTCCGGCGCATGACTTCAAACAACTCGGCCCCGGTCATGCCGGGCATGCGCTGGTCGGCCAGCACGACCGGAAAGGAGTGCTGTTCGAGCAGCTCGAGCGCTTTGGCCGCGCTGTTGGCCGTGCGCACGTTGAAGGCCCCCTCAAAACTGGCCTCGAACACGACCAAATTGTCCAACTCATCATCGACATACAAGATGTCCCGCTTCATACCCTGCTCCTAACGATGGAAAGATCGGGCCGGTCGTCGTTCCGGCGCCCTTGGAACTGCCGCTCCGCAAATTGGAGTGGCGTGGAAAACGGACGATGAACTCGGCGCCCGCGCCGGGTTCGCTGAGGCATTCAATCGCGCCGCCAAGCTCGCTGAGAATGCTGTAACTAATGGAAAGGCCCAGGCCGGTGCCTTCGCCCGGCGCCTTGGTGGTGAAAAAGGGGTCAAAAATCCGGCCGCGCACGTCCTCGCTCATGCCGGGGCCGTCGTCACGAATCGAAACCGACACCAGCTCGCCCTCGCCGCGCGTGGTGACGAGAATGCGCCCTTCGCCCACGATGGCCTGCTGAGCATTGTTGAGAATGTTCATAAACACCTGGTTCAGGTGTCCGTGCGGGCCGTGAATGGTTGGCACGTCGTCATAATCGCGGTCGAGCTGAATGCGGTGCTTGACCTGGCTGAAGAGCAAATTCAAGCACATGTCGAGCGTTTCGTGCAGATCGAATTCTTCAAAATCTTGATTGCCGGGATGCGAGAATTTTTTCAAGTCGGCGATAATGCGCGCGGTGCGCGTGGCGCCGTTTTCGATGACGGTCGAAAGCGCCAGGATGCGCCGAAAGAGGGCGTCGATTTCGTCGCGTTTGTCCGGCGCGCAGCCGACCGCTTCGCCGGCCAGCACGGGCGCCAGCGCGCCTTGCAATCGCTGCGTACTCTCGGCCATCGGCGAGATGCCGTTGTAGACGGCGTTGATGGAGTTGTTGATTTCATGGGCCAGACCGGCCACAAGTTGGCCCAGCGAGCTCATCTTCTCGGAGCGCACCAGTTGCCCCTGCATCATTTGCAAGTTGCGGTAGGCCGTTTCCAGGTCTTGATTGCGGCGATCGAGATCGCGATGCAACTGCCGCAGCCTGAGCAGCGACCGCACCCGCGCGCGAAGCTCTTCTTCGTCGAAGGGCTTGGTCAAATAGTCGTCGGCGCCGCATTCCAGACCGTTGACCTTCATGGCCGTATCGGCGCGGGCGGTGAGCAACACAAACGGAATCTGCCGCGTGGCCGCGTTGGCGCGCACGCGGCGGCAAAACTCCCGGCCGTCCACGCGCGGCATCATCACGTCCGACAGAATCAGGTCGGGCAACTGACGCTCCGCCAGCTCCATGCCTTCCGCGCCATCGCGGGCGAACAAAACGCGATAATCTTCGCGCAGCAACTCGCCCAAGAGCACGCGCATGTCCGCCGTGTCATCGACCACGAGAATGGTCGTGACACCGCCGGCCGGCGCCGCGTCGCCATCTGGCTCGGCATGCTCGGCCAGCGGGCAGGAATCAAGATCGGCGAAGCGCGTGCGCCGCGAGGCCAGCGTCACCGGGCCATCTGTGGGGCGGCCTGCCAGGCCGTCTGGCGCAAGAGTTTGCACGGAATCACTGCCATCGGCCGGACGAGCCGTTGATGATTCGACCGTCAGCGCCGGCAACTCAAACCAAAAACTCGTGCCGTGGCCCGGTTCGCTTGCAACGTGAATCTGCCCGCCGTGCAACTCAATGAACTCCTTGGCGAGCGACAGGCCCAGGCCGGTGCCGCTGAATTCGCGCGACGAGGAGCCATCGACCTGCACAAAGCGCTCGAAAATGCGCTCAAAATCTTCGCGGCGAATGCCGATGCCCGTGTCGCGCACCGAAACCTCCACGCGCTCGCCGGCGGATCGCGTGGCGATGGTCACGGTTCCGCCCGCCGGAGTGAACTTGATGGCGTTCGACAAGAGATTGCTGACCACAATGTCGATTTTTTCTTTGTCGGCCGAGCAGGCCGGCAGGCGCGGATCGACGTTGGTCGCCAGCGTGATGCCGCGTTGTTCGGCGAGCGGCCGAGCGGCGCCGGCCAGTTCCACGACCAAGGCGCCCAGGTCGAGCGCGGCGCGTTCGATGCGCGTGCGGCCCGCTTCCAGCTTGGAAAAATCGAGCAGCTTGTTAATCAGTTCCAACAGCCGGGCCGCGTTGACGCGCACCATGTCCAACATGCCGGCCGCCCCGCCGGGCATCTGCTCGCGCTGGCGGTCGAGAATGCGTTCGACCGGCGCCAGGATCATGGTCAGCGGCGTGCGCAGCTCGTGGCTGATGTTCGAGAAGAATTCCGTTTTCAGCCGATCGTACTGCCGCATCTTCGCCAGCGAATGTTTCAGCGATCGGCGGCTCTTGCTAAGCTGCCGGGTGCGCGTGCGGACCTTCGTTTCCAGATTGGTGTTCAAGTCGCGAATGGTGTGATCGCCGGCGGCCAGGCGCCGAACCATCACGTTGAACTGCCGCGCCAGCGTGTCGATTTCATCGGTGGTGACGGCCGGCAGCGATTCGCGCAGCGAACCCTGCTCGACGCGCTTCATGGCGGCGACCATCAGCCGCACGCGCGAGGCGATGGAAGCGGCCAACAACCGCGAAAGCACCAGCCCCGTGGCCACCGCCGCCAACGTGATGAAAATGGTATGGCGCCGCAAGTTCGCCACCGCCTCGGCCTGATGGCGCGGGTTCTCGATGATGTCGATGGCGCGCTGGTTGGCCAGCCCGCCGATCATCACGGCGGTCAACACGACCGCGCCGCCGACGCAGACGTTGAGCCGCACGTGCAATCGTCCGGCCGGCAACGATTCAAAATCAATCGGCACGCCGCGGTCCAGCAAATACCGCACGAGCGGCGCTAGCCAGCGTTCTTCCATGAAGAAGGCGATCAGCAACACGGCCACGATGCCCAGCACGCCGGCGATGCCGATTTGCGTCACCTCGGTCAAGGTGAGGTTGTCGATGTACCACATCGTCAGGCAAATGGGCAGCACGATGACCAAGGGATCGAGCAACACCTCGCGCACACTTTGCCGAGCCGGAAAGAGTACGATCTCCGGACCCGCTTTGGCGGCCAGCGCCGGCTCGATCGCCTCGCCGCGGCGCAGCAAATCGAGCACGCGCCGCGTGTGCCGCGCGTAGCGCAGCCCCAGCAGAGTGCTGAGCACGATGCCGACCGACACGAAGCCGCCGGCCACAATCAGGAAATCATACTCCACCTGCGGCGAAAACGAGAGCATCAGCGTGACGTAATACACGCTTAGCCCGCCGCCCAGCGACGCCAATACGCGCGTCGATAGCAGCATTACCAGAATGTAATGCGCACCCAGGCGTTCAGGTTGAAGCCGCTCGCGAAACATCAAAACGCTGACACTCCATCGGCCCAGGGCCGAATCTATTTCTGACCTCGACTGACCAATTCGGTTCGCAGCAGACGCTCCAGCCCGCGAACCATCGCCCGCAGGTCGACGGAGCGCACTTCATCGAGCGACCGCTGCACGTGCGCCCGATGCTTTTTCCAACGGCGCAGAAAATACGCCTCGTGTCCGCCGTGTTCGATGGCGGCGGTGATCTGATCGCGGTCGCCGGCGACCAACTGGTCGATCGTCAGATCGTGCCGGGCCACGGCATGCGCGAAGACGCCGCTGCTGTAATCGCGGTCGGCCACCTCGCGGTGCCAGGTGGTAATCAGATTGCCGATGCGCGCCATCCACTGCGCGTGCCACATCGCTTCGCGCAGCTTTCCCAGCTCGCCCGCGATGAATCGCGGGCTGCACATCAGGTCGATCATGGCAAAACTCAACAATCCCATCCCCTGTGGCGAATAGTCGTCATGCTCAACGACATTAAGAATGTATGGATTACTATTGACGAGGTGGGAGTAGTGAACGGTGTTGAAGAGCTGCGCCAAATCGAATTCCAGCAGCCCGGCGTAACGATCGTAACAAGGGTAGCGTTTGGCGCGGCGCCAGATCTCCTGCCACACTCGCCGCGTAAGCTCGCCATAGCGGCGGTCGTCGGCCGAGAAGGCGTCGAAACTGACGTCGCCGCAATGCACCATTTTGCGCAACACGTTCAGCAAATCGCCGTTGCCGCGTTGATCGGCCACGTCGTCCACCAGCACGTTGAACAAGCCGGCCAGCACTTTGGTATCGCAGGCATCGGCGCGCAGATTCTCCGTCACGCTGGAAAGCGTGATCAGTTCGACGCCGTGCAAGCACCATTTCCAGATATAGCCGCCGCGCTGGCCGATGGTTTCGTAGGCGGCGATCCAGGGCGCCAGCTCGTCGCTAAACCGCTTGTCGGCGATCTGCCGCTGTTCGATAAGTCCCGCGTTTTGCTGCCGTTCGAGCCAAGCCGTCTCGGCCGGGTCAAGCCGCAAGCTGCGGTGAGGCGGCGCGTCGCCTTTCGCACCTCGATGGTTCGCCGGCGCGCCGGCCTCCTTGGGTACGACCGGCGGCGCGAGCGCCGCCGGCGCGATACCGCCGATGTGTTCGGCGGAGAATTGAGTGGTATTCAGCGCTTCGAGCGCAGGACTTGACGAGATCTTGCCCATAATTTATCTCCAAGTCGCCGTGGCCTTCTATCGCCACCGCGGGAAGTCGATTATGCGAACTTGCCGACGTGTCTGTCCACGGTTTTCACGCCGCATCTGTCAAAGTTCGCCAAAAAAAATTGCGCGCGCGTCCGCCTGTGCCGGTCGGGCAAAATCGCGGGCCGGACGACCAACGGCCGCAGCCACCTGAACCAACTCGCGAGGGTGGTTGCCACCGGTTGCGCGACGCTCTCAACGGTCGCGCGACGGCAAACGGCCGTCACCGGAGGATGGGCTTCCTAGCCCGTCACCAAACAACTGGACGGGCTAGGAAGCCCATCCTCCTTTGCCCACGAACAGGCAAGGTTGTGTAGCGCGTCACCGTAGATGGTGACGGGCTAGGAAGCCCATCCTCCAAGAACGCGGCGGTTTTGCCAGGCGCTTTTACGTGCGCAGCGATTCAAGATCGGCGAGCCGGGAAAGTATCTCCTGATCGCTCGGTATCTCGCGGCACTGGCGGCGGCTGGTGAAATCATCTTCAAACTCCCGCAGCTTATCGCGAAGCGACGCCTCCACCGTTGAAGTCAGGCGATCGATGAACAACACGCCGTCGAGATGATCGGTTTCGTGCTGCACGACGCGCGCGAACAGATCGTCGAGATCGTAAACGACTTCTTCACCCGCCAGATTGTAGGCGTTGATGCGAATGCGCTCCGGCCGGCGCACCGGCGCGAACAAGCCGGGCAAGCTCAGGCACCCCTCCTCCTGTTCGTCGCCGCCTTTGGGCTGGCTGAGCACGGGGTTGAGAAAAACGTGCTCTTCATCTCGGATCGCCGGATCGCCCGATAGATTGACGATAAACAAGCGATACGGCAGGTCGACCTGGTTGGCGGCCAGCCCGACGCCGCGATGTTCCTTGGAGTACATCAGGTCAAACATTTCGCGCACGATGCCATGCAATTCGGCGTCGACGCGCTTGAGCGGCTTGGAAACGTGCCGCAAGGTGGGATGAGGGTAGTTAATGATACGCAACAAGGCCGGCTTTCCAACGAGAAGAAACGATTCACGTCATCATTATATAACGTGTGTGGCCAAAAATGAGGGGGGCTGCTCGTCAGGGGGTTAAATCAGTCCGAAGGCGACCATCGCCTCCGCCACGC